>CAZDYX010000015.1:0-2334 GCA_964509775.1 uncultured Desulfobulbia bacterium
ATTTCGGCTCAAAGCACGTGATCAACTTTACTCACTAAAATGTTAGGAAATTTGTTCTTGGGTACTTAAAGAATAAAAAAATAAACTGGAATTAGTAGGTTCAGTCTCTTTGAATTTAATATTGCTTACGTATTTTTTTTCTTATTTGGATGAATAGATTCGGAATCCCTGTTAAATAAGGAGTAGGGGTTAAAGACGCAGAATTTTCAAATTCAGAAATTGTTAATTTCAATTTTTTAAGAAACCTGTCAAGCGACTCAGGTTTTTTATCATTAAATCTATTGGGTATCAAACTAAGAACCGCATCTCTCTCCATCAAGCCATTTCTGATCAGCAAACTATATTTCATCACTGTTGAATCCAAACTTGGATTTCTATTTCTGTAAAGAGATGCTGCAACTTCATAAAATTCACAATCACTATGTTCTTTAGTAAAGATTAAATTGTATTCTTTTTTTAGAATATTTTGAATATCCTTTTCATTCCATATTAAATAATTGGGCAATAAAACAAATTTACGCTTTCCCAAGATGAAATCAACGGCATAAGGAATTATATAATTTTTCCCGAAGATTGTTGATGCTATGTATTTCTGAGCCTCGCTTTGTTTTATTACTTTTTTGAAATACCATGGATCCCAAGGATTTAATTCTTTGGGAAAACCGGCATCAGTTTTTGAAGAACTTCCGTAGATGATTAATGGAATTCTATGTTTTTTTGCCATCATATAATTAGTATTAAACATTCCTAATTCACAGGGAGCGCAAAAATTTCCTGTCTTTACAAAAAAATGCCGGGCAAGTTTGATCATTTGAGGTTCTCGATAATATATATGAGTAACTCCCAATTTTTTTGTCATTTTTTCAATGTTAGATTTAGCCTGGTCAGATAAAAAACCATTGTCATTAGTAAATGCTAAAATATTTAGTCCATATTTAATTTTACAGAGATGTAGTACGTACGAGCTATCTTTGCCGCCGCTAAACGGGACCAGGGCATCATATTTACTTTTTTTTTCTTTTGCCTTCTTGAATGTTTTTTGAAGTTTTTCCGCTGTCTTTTCTCTTAGTGCTTCACTGGCCAGCCATTCTCCCCAGTGATATTCAAAACTTTTGCAATGATTACATATACCATTATTGTCAAATTTTATATTGGGATAGCTTGACGGCAATATACATCTAGCGCACAGATGGCTTGTTGTTCCTTTGGATTTTAACATGTCTCTATTTATCTATCCTTAATTTGTATTCTGATTTGCTATGCCTATCTCTTTCTTCACCGCGCTTAATGCCAAGCAGATACATTAGAAGCGATCCTGATCGCCTGCTCAAAAGCCGTGGAGGACATGCTGTTACCAATTACATAAAACGGAACGTCGGTTAAAGACAATTTGTTTTCCTTCAGTTCCCTGCCCATGATGTCCCAGGCCTTGAGCTTTTCGTCGGCAAGGATGATCACCTTTGGATTTAGTTCCCGGATGGCCCACACAGCCGCTGCCAATCGTGTTCCATCCTGGAATAAATACCCTTTGATTCCGTCCCCTAACGAAAGAGGTTTGACGAACCGACACCTCGGGGTAAAAATGTACGCCATCATTGCCTGGGCAGCATAGATCTTGCGGGGTTCGCCGGCGTATTCAAAAAAGACGCCCTGGAGGCTGTCGTTGTTTATCCCGCCACAGGTGCCTACATGATAGAATATTTTCTCCACCCCGTTTGCAAACATGATGGCCGACCAGCGAACGGCGTAAGCTGCCTGTAGTTCTTCGTTTGGCAATGGTTTTTCGAAATCTTTATGCGAAAGAGGCGTCATCCAGGGATCGTCGTCAGCGTAATAGCCATATTCAGTAAGCCAGATCGGTTTTCGGCCGCCATGTTGGTCCATTAGGGCGTTGAGTTTTACAAGCAGGGGTTCCATGCGCTCCGGCGGCTGGTGGCGGGGATAGGCGTGAATGTCCACGGCGTCGATGGCCTCGATCCCGCCGGCGGCAAAGAATTGCCGGAAGTCTTCCATGGTCTGCCCCTCGGCAAGATTACCAATGCCGGCCAGGATCCGGGCCGCGGGATTAGCCTTTTTCGCGGCCCGGACAAAGGCCTTGGTATATTCGGCATAAGTGGTTCCATCATATCCCGCAGCCCGGGGCAATGCATAGCCGGTGAAGAGGGGTTCATTAAAGACCTGAAACCAGGTGATACGATCTTTATAATGCGCGACCGTCTGTTCCGCATAGTTTTCAAAGTCTGCCATGACACGCGGCGCCTGGGCAACAACCGCCAGGCGATCTCGCGGATTCTTGGCCGTTTTTTCAGGGGTTGTCGCGCCTGATGCCCAACT
>CAZDYX010000015.1:2344-23340 GCA_964509775.1 uncultured Desulfobulbia bacterium
AGAAGCGTGCGGGGAGTCATGGCGGCCGCGCCCGGAGGGAAACGGCAGCAGACCGAGGACATGAAATCCATGCTCATATGACCGGTTGATCTGCTGGTCAGTCTCGACAAAATTAAAACGGCCTTTTACCGGTTCCACCATATCCCACTGAAGAGACCAGCCGCGTATCCAGTCAATTCCTGCCTTACGGGCCAGTTCAAGGAGATGCGGCCAGGGATAGGCGTGATTGACCCCAAACGGTGAATCCATTGCCTGGTGCAAGGGAATGACGGCCACGCGAATTGTTTTTTCGTTTTCCAGGCCATTGGCGGCCATTTTCACATGAAAACGAAGGAATCCGCGGCGTTTATGCGTAGGCTCCAATTCGATCAGATGCCGCAGGGAGCCTTCGGCCGGGACGGACAACTCTCGTTCATCGCGCCACACCTCCTGGTCAAAAAAGTCCGTGAGTTGCATGGAGATATGCGCTTGCTGGGGCCGTTTGCTCGAATTGGCGAGCATGAGTTGAAAAACGACCGGCTCTTCCCAAGAAAAGACATTACCGGTTTTTCCGGTCTCGACTCCCAATTCAACCGGATCCCGGCAGACAAAGGGCGAAGGGGCGTTTCCTTTTTCCAGTTGGAGGGCATCAAGCCAAATGGTAGCCTGAGGAGGCGGGAAGGGGTTTTTGGGAGTTTTCCGGAGATCAGGGCCGGCCAATACATAGCACCAGCGCGAACTCGGTGTAAACGTTAAAACCACCCGCTTCCAATCCTGGGACACCCGGCCTGTTATTTCAACCGGCTCTCCTACAAATTGCCGGATTGCCAGCAGGATCGGGGTGTTCGGATCTTTCGCCTTGATATATGCCGAAAAGGTATAGGGCTGCCCGGGGTCAATCTCTATAAAACCCAGGTTGGCCGCTAACGGCGCCATAATGGGATTCCGGTAAAGGTCGTAGTAGTCAAAAAATAAAACCGGCTGAAGTTCAGGGGTAAGATCAATACAAAGGCTCTGGCGGCCATGCACCGAGGCACCAGCGTCGATTGTCCCAAAAAGTCGGTTCATGGGGCCGGCCCAGTGCGTTGACTGGTCCCATTCAGCCGAGCCCCAGCCGCTTACGCCATTCTCAAAGCTTGCGTTGGGGATGATATTGACCCGGGACCCAGCGGCAAGGATATGGGTGGGGCGGGATACAGACGGTTCTGTTTCAACCAAGGAAACATCGTCTACCCATAGGATGCCGGTGGTAAGAAGCCAGATCTGAAACCGACTCATTGCCAAGCAATCCTGGGTGGCCTGAAACGTGAACGTAAAATGTTGCCATTCCGGGGTCGGGGCAAAGGAATCATCGAAACCGCAGGAGGTCCAGGTTTTTGTGTCCCGCAGACCGATATGCACCATTTCACCAATATTCTCCGCCCTTGCCCACAGGCTCATCTTATAGCCAGCCCCGTGCCGTACCGGAACCCCCAATTGGAAGAGCATGGCGTGACTGGATGGGGATCTTCCTTCAATCCTGGTGCAGGTGAGCCTAGCGCAACGATTGCCATCATGCCCTTTATCAAGGTTAAGAGTTTGGGTAACAAAAGGGTTGTTTCCAGCAATGCCCCACTCATCTGGAATTCCTCCATTATTTTGATCAACTTCAAAGCTTGGATTGCGGAGGAGATTGTTTTCACAAAACCCTGCCAAAGGAAGACTCCATACGATGAGGGAGAAAAACAAGATCCTCGGTAATACATAGCTCCTTAGCAGCACGATGTTCGCCGGAATAGATCGGGTTTTCGCCGTGGTAATAGCTTTTGAGATCATGACAACCGCCTAGTTTGATCCGTTCATCCGTTCCACAATATGGGCATAGGACTGTTCCCACTCCATTTTTGTGCAGGTTAAAAATGCATGCTCTCCAAGCCTTTTCATGGTTTCTGGCGATTGATAAAAGGTAATTATTTTTTCGGCCAGTTCATCATGATTACCAGGGGCGAAAAAACAAACATCATTCTCGGCAACATAGTCTTCTATGCCAGGAAGTCGTGCTACAATTACCGGTTTACGGAGAAAACCAAATTCCATGATACGTTGTGGAAAATTAATTCGTGTAAATGGAGTATCAAGATTGGGAATAATTCCCAATGAAGCATTTCTAACAAAATCAGGAATATCAGAAATTGTTACCCTTCCATTAAATCGTGTATTATTTTTTAAACCATATTTGCTAGCCATGTCTATACAATGATTCATATAATCGACATCGCCATCACCTATAATATTTAGGTAGACATTCGGAATTTTCTTAACCACCTTTTGCAGGGCTTGCAAGGCGACATGAAGGCCGTGCCGATGTATTATTGTCCCATTATAAAGAATAATAAAATGGTTGGGATGCGCGTATGAGGATAGGGGAATGGATGATGGAGAAGGCGTTTTGCCAAACAGCGTCGCATCCGGGCCGTTCATGACAATTTTGATCTTTTCGGCTGGAAGGCCTCGTTGGCCAAATGCCCTCCTAAATCCTTCGTTGGGCACAATGATCTCATCGGCAAGTAAAACACTTATTCGTTCAACTAATGATATTAGCCATAAAAACGGCATGTTGAACCAGCGGTTGAATTTTGTCAGAAATATCTCTCTGGAGGGATCCTCCCAGTCCATCAAAATTTTTGCACCCAGCAACTTGGCAATTATGCAGGTTAACAGAAGCGCTTCTGGCATGACAAAAACTTGGATTATTTTATAGTGATGCTTAATCTGCAAAGATGTAACTTTTAACAAGGCGAAAAGAAAAAAATATATATACTCAAATAAATATCTACCTATGGAGCCGCGTCGTCTTTTTATAACAGGGGAATAGAAACGTGACAGGGGAGCAACGTCATGATTTTCTGTCTTGGAACGTCTAGGGCAGACGATATCCACCTGATATCCCCTTCGGAGTAATGCATTGGCCTCCCGTTGGAATCTTGGGTCTTCATCATAGTATCTATACGACAGCATCAGAATATGTTTGCTATTGCGCATGAAAAATACAATGGATAAAATTGATATATTTGATTAAAGAGTTAATTCTTTAAAAATATAAAATTTATATTCCTTTTGTAAGTCCCCGAATTATCCGGACTCCTGTCCATCCTAGTTGAAAAAAGGCTAATAAAATTTCAAGTGATAATGATCTTATTGCCGGAACGTGTTTACCTGACAGCGCATATCCTATTTTTTGCATTTCTTCTTTGCAGATGTATTCAATCTGCCCTACCTGCTGGGGCTTCAGGTTGCCCTTGAATCTGCCGATTCTTCCAGGATGAGGGTCGTATCGCACCTCGCAGTGCGTTTCTTTGCAAGGGATTTCAAGTCCTTTTGAGACATAACTATTACTATGGACCATCTCGTCCATGTAATTGATATTAAGAAATTCACAAACTTTTTTAATATAAACTCTTGGTTCAATCACAAGATTCTCATATTGTACCATAAGATACCGGTGTGACCCGAGAAGGTTTCCCTGTTGTATCGTGGCGCGATACGAGTTACGCCAGCGCCAGGCGAGATTGATATGCGCCGGTATCAGACATGTCGGTATGCGGATGCTTTTGGGAAAGTGCTGAATTATTGATGAGATCACATCACATGGATTCCGAACAATATGGATGAATTGTGATCGGGGATACCATTGTGCCAAGGTGGGCATGAATTGCCAGTTTGCCGTATATTTGTCGCCCCAACGGACATCGCTTTTTTTTCCCAATATTTTGGCCCACGCCAGACAATACAAGGCATAAACCAGCTCTTTTTGATGTTGAAAAGAGGCCTCTAGGGCGGCGTGAAGGCCTAGTTCGTCTGCAAAGACCGCGGAAAGATACTGTGATCTCCAAATGGTTTCCCTTGTAAGCTTAAGATCATAAAGGGCGAAATTTTCTTGCTCAGGGGCGATGCTGATTTCAGGATGGGCGGTTAGCATGAGTTGGAGCAGGGTTGTACCTGACCTCCCATAGCCGACAATAAAGACCGGATCCTGCCTGAAATTTCCTATTATTCTTTTAAGGTCCATACAACGCCTGGCAACTTATTTTTCATCGTTCGTAGCGCCTCACACCGCCAGCGGCGATTTATCATGAAGTAACTTTTAACAATTTTTGCCAAAGTTGACGGCCAAAACAGAAAAATCTGAAGCACGCAATTTCAAGCAATTACAGTGAAGTTACTTGGAAGAGACACGTTTTTCCCCAAGGCCGGGGTTTCCCCGCTGAAAAATCCCACTAGCCCTGGTACGCGCGACTAACCTTTTCAGCGCTCGACAATTATCCCTCAAAAACTCGCCACCCTGAACATACAGGGAGCTGAGCAATGAATCGCAGGCCTCAAAACGACCCAGGTGGGAACACTCGACACCGCCCCATTTTTTTTTATACAGGGCGGTGTCGGGGTGTGATTGGGGATCATATCCGGAGAAATCGAAATATCTGCATCCTTGTTCTTTCAGGGCCACGATCACTAGCCAGTTAAGGAGGTAGGCGCCTAACAGTCGTCGACCGTCGGGGGTTGTAGCCCGCAGAATGCCCACCCCTCTCTCACCGATTGCTGCAACCACATCAGCCGCGACAGGTTTACCTTCATATTCACAAATCAGGATTTTCATCTTGAACCCTTCGGGTAAGTCCTCTTGGATGGCCCCGAATTTATCGACTCCCATTAAATCAGGAAACCCCTTCCGCCGCTCCATTTCCTTATACATTAGGAGGAACTGTTCAAACAACTCAGGGCCAAAGCCTTCCTTGACTTTCAGATGATGTTGTTCGGCTTTCCGCAAGCTTCTACGCGCGGTTGGAGAGATACGCCGGCGCAGCTCTTCCACCGGGTGCGACAGGTCAATGATTAATGTCCGATAAGGGGCGTGGGAAGAGCAGTAATGCATTTTTTCCTCTATTAAAACCTGGGCCAATTCCGCCTTGCCATTGTCCCACTCCATGGGATGCACTTGCAGCAGTAACCCTCGCCTGACCACGTACTCCTCACGTAAGGCCCGTATCATCCGACGGAACACCTCGGGATCTCTCGGAAGACCGCGCGCACGCCAGAGAGGCCCCCAGGTGATATAGGCAATTCCAGCCCCAATCAATGGAAGCCGCATGATTCTGGCCTGGGCCCCGGCCACCGGCACATCTTCACGCCGCAGGACAAGATGACTGAGATTACCGTGTCCCCAGCGAACAGCGCCATAAGACCAGGTCTGGAAAATAACCGCGTCCTCAAATTCGCCTACTATGTTGTCCCAGGCCTTCTGGTCAACGCTGTCCACTTCAACCTTATATTTCGACTCGGGCGCGGTCATGTTCATTGTTTTATAAACCGTTTAATCCTATGACCGCAAACGACGGTTGGATCTTGTAACATGCTAATATATATGAGTAAAATTTTTTCCGGTTCGGTGAAAAATGGCTTAAAACATATCAAATCAGGTTATTTTTAAACGTTTTTCCCGGATTTAACGATTAATATGCTTTGGTGTCCCTTGGTAATTACTTGAAATCATTCTTCAAAAATAATCCAACCGTCGTTTGCGGTCATAGGTTTAATCTACGTTTCAAAACCACGGCCAGAGGCAGCCATTGATAGGCGCCCTTCATTTTAAGATAAAATTCAAGCCGCCAGTTGTCGGGGGAGACATCAATCCGACCGATCACAGACCGGGATATTCCCCAGGGCAAAATACCAACGATTATGTTATAGCCCGCCTTATGCGCATCTTCTATATGTTCTGATAAGTAATCACCGAAAGGAAAGGATAATTGACAAACTTTCCTGCCGGTTAGAGACTCAAGTTCACGTCTTGAATTCACAAGCTCTTCCCTGACCTCTTCCCTGGTCATGGCCGATAATCGCCGGTGGGTGACGCAGTGGGAACCAATTATTACATGGAGTTTCAGCAGTTCCTTTAGCTCCTCTCCGGTCATGACCGCTTGCCCTTGATGTTCCGCATCGTCGGTCCAGCCCTGGGTTTGCCCAAGCCATCCGGAAGGGACAAAGACGGTCGCCGGGATACCACGGCAGCCAAGTTCCGGGGCCGTGTTCTCGATCAGGCAATGATAGCCGTCATCAAAGGTCACTGCCACATGATGAATTCCGTCTCCCAATTGGTTGAGCGCTTCCAGCGATACCGGCGTGGCATGCCTTAGGAGGCAGTCCATTTGCCATGCAAACCGTTCACGCTGCTTGCGGGTGACAATATGATAGGTCAGCGCCTGGCAGGTGCCGGGCCGTTTCCTGTCCAGGAGATTACTGATGGTCTCTAAAGGCCAGAGTAAAAAGGCATAATAGAGAATGCTGATGTAGAGCTTCATTAGCCGTTTTGGCATATAACTATTGAGTATCCCAAAAGGATCCTCACGTCCTTGTGCCTCAAAAATGGGGTGTTATGCCCTTTGTCGCCCCACACCACAACATGCCGGCCGAAAAGCTTGAAATGGCGCGCCCTTCCCAGAAGATAAAAATCTGTCTTTTGAAGGCAGCGGATGCTGGGCGTATTCCAGGTAAAGGTTCCGCAGTAGGCATGGGTTGCGCCATCGCGACCTAATTGGCTGAGGGTATGTTTGATGAGGGTCGGCCCTATGGATCTCCCCCGAAATCCGGGGAAGACCTCGCCCGCAAAAAGGACAGGCTCCCTGCCGGTCCGGGGGAAAAAAGGGAAGGTAGGTGAGGGGCCTTTTTCTCCCATCATGGTAAAATGGTATCCGGCAAGCACTTCGTCTTTTTTGATCAGCCAGAGCTGAGCATCATCGGTAAGGTGTTTTTTTAACAAATTGGTCAAAATATCGCCTCCCCCCTTGCGGCTGGCAAACTCCGCGAAGTCGTCAGCAGGGATATCCTGTATTCTTTTATAGTGCGTCACTGAAACGTTTTCCGGAAATGACGTTATGGTCTTCCCTGGTTGCGGGCAATCGGCGACAAAGAGTAGGGTTGGGTATGGAAGTAGCGAGTGTCTCAGACGGGTAGCCCCTTGCGCGACCAATTGGGTGACGCCGTAGGTCTTGCAGTACCAGACGATTTTTTTAATAAAGAGCATTTTTTTCATCTTTTTCGCGGCGGCAATAATTATCCCCGCCGCGTTGTTTATTTCGGATTAGGTCCCTGTTCCTCGCAGGATGGATCGAAGGCGTTTTATCTGTTCAGCCTGTTTATAGACGACTATCGCCGGGGAAATACTCCTTTGGCTCCCCTTTGCCCATAGTCGGAGGTAGCCGGCCATTCTGAACAGCGAGCTTAGGACATATGGCCTTTCAAAACAACGGAAGAGGCACCTTGCCAATTGAAACAAGGGATGATTGCCAATCAGGTAGTCGCGTTCGCCCAACTGCCATTTGGCAACAACGATATTCCCCATGGCCGAGTTCGAGGGCTTGAGATGGTACACGGGAATTTCTCGGAAGGTTTGGGTCTCCCACCCTTTCATCCTCGCCATGACCTCTGCTATAGCGTCATCACCGCCTGAGGGGAGCGGAATATAGCCATCGATTGCCTCAAGGCATTGCCGACGAAAAAGCTGGACAGCGCCGGCGACACTTTCCTTGCTGTTCCGGCTGCTGACTATTTTTTTTCCGACCTTCTCGTATACCTGACCGCCTGCCAGCCCTAGGCGCTCATTATCCCTGAACTTGGCGAGGATCTGTTCATAATAGGAACGTTCCAGTCTGATGTCGGCATCCAGATTGCCGATGAACTGGTAGTCGCGGCATTGCAGGGCCTTATAGCCGCGGTCAAAGGCAAAAACCCGGGAGGCGAAATTCCGTTCCGGACGGTCCGAAAGACGAAGAAGGCGAATAAAATCATGGTGTTTTTCATAGCGACCCACGATTTCAGCGGTTCTATCCCTTGAACCATCGTTGACAATCACCCATTCCCGCGGCTGAATGGTCTGGGCGATCACGGATCGTAACGTCTCTTCTATATAGGCCTCCTCATCACGAGCCGGCGTAATGAGAACATATTGATCCCTGGCAAGATCATCCACGGCTATTTGCCCCCTTGCCTTGCCAAACCATTGGCCGTTTCTAACCAAACAACTTGATCCAGGGTGATAAAATAAAAAATCATGGTCATCAAAACAGGGTTCATCTTTTGGACCACAAAGACCTCGGTAAGACAGCTTAGGATTATCATGGCCATGGCGGTGAGACCGTTTACGGCAAGCCGGTGCAGGGTTTCCTGTCTGGCCTGACGAAAGATGGTAAACCAGCGCGACCCGTAACACAGCATTCCCCCAAAAAGGGCTGCCCCGGGTATGCCCATCGCCAGCAAAAATTCAAGCAGGGCATTGTGGGTATGGGCGGGGCTGAAATCCGCCCCCTTAAATATATCACCGAGGACCAATTTGGAGACCCCATATCCATGGCCAAAGAGCATCGCGGTTGGATTCCCGATAGTATGTTTGATTACCGCCGGCCATATTTGCGTGCGCCTGGTCAAGGTCATGACCCTTTCAGCGCTTTCGCCCCGATTGAAGGCTTCAAAGAGCACGGGAAAGGGGGCAACCTGAAACAAAAGCAGAAGGGCGAGCAAGGCAAACGTCACCGGCAGGAAAGAGAGAAGCCCAAGGCGAACGTTCAAACCTTTCCAAAAAGAAAAACCATATATCAGCCAGTAACGCGTAAGGCCGCCGGCGGCAAAGCAAATCATCGCAACCCGGCTTCTGCTCAGGATGATAACCATAAGAAAAAAGAGGCGGAGTATCCAGAGGAAAAAACAATGGCGCTTCTGCGTGTCCTTGAAAGATAACCAAAAGGCCAGGCCGGCAACAAGACCGAGCAGGTTTGGACCTGTCACCCCCATGCCGAGCCGGAAGGTCGTCTCCGCGCCGATGTATGCCTCCTGCATCTCTGGGAAGATCATGGCGGTCATCCCGTCTTTGACCACGCATCCGCCCACGGTAACAAGAAATATGGTTTCAAGCCTGCTGATCGCGCCCGTTGACATCGCCTGCCTGACAAGCCCTACTGTTAGCACCGCCCCGCCGGCAAGGAGGGCCGCATATCCAAGGACCATTTTGGAGTAGTCGCTAAAAAAGGCCGATACAGAGGCGAGCCCTACATATATGAACATAAGCCAAGCCCCCAGGCCAAGACGCATCGGGCTCTTGCCAATAAGGAGCCAGCCCTCCAAGAAGCCGGCCAGGGCGCAGATGAGTTGCGTTGCGATCAGCCAGTCGATTGAGATAGATTCCCCCTCGAAGCGGACACGAAAGTATGTCCCATGCAATACCACCATGGCAACCCAGGTGACCATGGCAATTCTAAACAGGAGGGGCGAACGAAACGCCGGCTGGATTGCGGACACCACTGGCCTCATTGTCTTGCCCCAACGAGCAGGCGCCTGGAAAGACTTAGCAGATAAGCCTTTCCGGCATCATCCAGCAGGCCGCCTTGCCAAACAAGGACGAGACCCAGCAAGGCAGCGGCCCCTGCGGACCCATAAAACACCGGGCCAGGACTCCCCTGCAAGGCGGTAAAAAGAACCAGCATAAATCCAAACCATCCCATGGCAAGGGCCAGCCGTGGAAAATCAAGCCTGAGGGGATAGGCCCTGAGCCCGAGAATAAGAATGGGGGTCCCGCTCAGGGCATAGGTCAGGTTGGTGGCGATAACGGCGCCTTGGATACCCAGGTCTGAAACGAGAAAATGGGTGAGCAAAAGTCCCACCGCAGCGGATATGACCCCAACGGTCCCGGCGATATGAGTCCTATGTTCGATGAGAAGAAGGGTGCGGCCGATCATATGTATGACCAGAAATATGGTGGTGGGAAGAAGAAGAAGGAACACGGTCAACGACTCGACATATCCTGCGGGCGCGGCCAAGGCGATTATGACCCTTGAGAAAGAGAAGAGCACAAATGAAACAGCCACGCAGGCAAAAAGAAAATAGGTGACCATGCGGCTCATTGTCTCTTTGATCCATGGAGAATTGAGGTTGGCGAAGACAAAGGGATCAAACGCCAGTTGAAAGGGAAAGATAAGGCAGATGGTTGTGATTTGGGCCAGTTTGTTGCCGAGCGAATAGGTGGCGACCGATTCGAGTCCTTCATAGTGGCTTAAGAAATAAACAACGGAGCCTCCCATGATGCACCAGGATAACTGGGACAGGACAAGCGGGGCGCTGAAAAGCAGGTTTCTCTTCAGAAGGGCCTTTGATATTCTCATCTTGGTGAGGGGCAAAAGGCGTAATGAGGCAACGAGAAAGACAGTGGTGTAGGTGATAATTTGCGCAAGCAAGGCGCCCACGACACCAAGGGAAATAAACTTCAAAAACAAAAAATTGGCTGCAATCAGTATAAGTGCGGAAGAAATTCCCACCCCCATGAATCCAATCGCGGAGTCATTCACCCGGAAATAGGCGAGCAACTGGTTGCAGAGACACTGAGCCATGGTGCCCAGACAGGTCAGCGCCAGGTAGAGATGGACACGCATATCGTCGGTATGGAGGATGTATCGAAAAAATGGCACAAAAAAGAGGATGGCGCATGCTGTGATCAGAAGACCTGCCAAGAGAATGGTCGAAAAACAGGTGCCCAAGAGATCCCCAATTTGGCGGGCGGATTGGGATTCTTTACCAAACCGGATAAGGCAGTCGTTTGCCCCAAAGGTCATGAGGATAAATAAAACTTGTCCTGTGAGGAGCAGGGTGGAAAGGAGGCCGAACTCCCATTTAGAAAGCAGGCTGGTATAAAGGGGGATTAAAAGATAAGAGGTCGCCTTTAGGCCAATATTACTAATGGCGTAGATGGTCGTATTATGTGCGAGGCGCTTAATGTTGGGATGCTGCATGATATCTTACTATATTTATCATAGTATAATGTGGTATCCAGCTTGTGTCATTGAATGCCAACCCCGGCAATTACCGGGCAATAACTACCTTTCCCCCGCCATTTCGCAAAGACTCTGAGGCCGCCTCGAGTATTTGCACAACCTGAAGGCTTTCCTGTGCGCCTGAAAGGGGTTTTCTGTTGGTCATTATACAATCCAGAAAATGCTGGCATTCTATCTTCAGCGGTTCTTCGTGGGCGATATAAGGGGAGTACATGTCGCCGTAATGATATGAGTATTGAAATTCGGCAAAGGTGTCATAATGCTTTGGCGTTTCCACCCGTTTATCATAGATCTTAATCTTTTCGTTCGGCTCGATATCGTCATAGACGAGCATCTGCTGGCTGCCCACAAAGGTCATTTCCCTGACCTTGTTGGGGTCCACCCAACTGTTATGAATGGTAGCGAATCCGCCGTTTGCAAAATAGATGCTCATGTTGGTCACATCTTCTATTCCGGGAATTATATAGGCCTTGCCCTGACAATTGACGGATAACGGGATATCCTTCAGGATGTGGAGGATAATGGAAATATCATGCGGCGCGAGGTCCCAGGCCACGTTGATATCTTCCTGGATGATGCCAAGGTTCAAGCGCCTCGCGCTGATATAGTGGATCTCGCCAAGATCGCCGGCATCGATGATTTCCTTGATTTTCAGCACCGCTTTGGAATATAGGAAGGTGTGGCCGACCATCAGGGTCAAGGCCTGTTTCTCCGCGAGTTCCTTCAAGATTTTACACTCCGCGGACGAAGTGGCCATGGGTTTTTCTATCAGGACGTGTTTTCCCGCCTCAAGTCCCTTTCTAGCCATGTCAAAATGGAAGCGTACCGGCGTGGCAATAGCAATGGCATTGATTTCAGGGTCAGTAACAAGCTCATTATAGTCAGTGGTCGTCCCGACCCCTGGATAAAAACTCATCATATGCGCCAACCTGTCTTTGTTAAGATCGGCAACGATCTTGACCCGACATCCCTTAAGGACGTTGAAATTCCGAATGAGATTTGGTCCCCAGTATCCGCATCCAACGACACCAAGAGTGATCATCGCAATTCCTCTCTGCTTAAAGACTTTCTTTCATTTGGATGAGAATGGCGTTTGGGGTTAAAAGGAGAATTTTCATGTCTAGGAGAAATGACAGTTGCCGCGCATAGCGGATATCCAAACGGACCATCTCCTTGAAGCTTAGTCGGTTTTTGCCGCTTACTTGCCAGAGACCGGTCATGCCGGGAAGGGCGTCGAACCGGCCCCAATGCCAGGGTGAATATTCCTGCACCTCATATGGGATCGGCGGCCGCGGCCCAACAAGACTCATCTCTCCCCGGAGCACATTGATCAACTGGGGTAATTCGTCCAGACATGATTTGCGCAGAATCCTGCCTAAAGGGATTATCCGGGGATCGTTGTCAAGTTTGGTCATGGGTTGATTTGGATGATCATCTTCATGGATGAGATACGAAAGATGCTGCTGATGCGCCCGGGGATCCGCGTTTACCTCCATCGTACGAAATTTCCAGAAGATAAACGGGGTGCCGCCGAACCCCACCCTTTTCTGCTTGAAAAAGACCGGACCGGGCGAGACAATTTTGATAAAAACGGAGAAGACGACAAACATGGGAAAGAAAAATATCAGCCCCAGCAGGGAGAGCACGATATCCATAGTCCTTTTCCAGAATGGTAATCGGCGTCTAAAAAGATGGGCGTCTTCATACCTGGCATGTCCCACGGCACGTGGGGATACCGGCGGGGAGAGAGATTCTGCAGCCTTGTGAAGATCTTGAGGGGGAATCTCCTTTTCCTGTGCCGTGTCTGGTCGGTTTTTACTGCCCGGGGGTGTTCCGTATATTGGGTAGATGAGTATATCGCATGGTGGCAAGGGGGTTCCATGCCCCAGGGCAGCCTTGATTTTTTGAATGAAACGCTCGGCCCCCGGCCCCGTGGTGTTAAAAAGAAGGACAGCAAGGCAATCAACGCCAAGCCACCCGATTTCGTCGCTGATTCTTGCCTGGCAGGGGAGGATTTGCGTCAACTTGGCAAGGGTGGCCGAAGACGTTCGTGCGGGACCAACCTCGAACCTTACGAGGGAAAAGACATGACCGGTGCGGTCGGCCTTAGCCCGTTCGCGTTCCAGGACCTTATGAAATTCCTGCGGAGGCCAGAAATTATCACCATCAATTTTATGTTCCCTGTCGTCCATCGTGCGGGAGAGCTTTACAAGTCTTGGTATGAACATGACATCCTCTTTCAACCTACATTCGGCTATAGATACATTGAGGAATGGCATAGCGCCGGTTGTTGAGGATCACCCCTAAAACATTTCCACCCTGGGCCGCGATCCTTTGCACGACCTTGTCGACCGCCTGCCAACGAGTCTTTTCCGCCTCGACCACCAATACCACCCCATCAACCTTGGCGGTGAGCAGCAGGCTATCCGGATTAACGGAGAAGGACTGGGAGTCAATCACAAGGAGATCAAAATGCGGCCTGAGCTCGGCAAGGAAGTCGGCAAGCCGGGGAGACTCCAAAAATATGGCAGTCCCCTTGCCGTTTATAGAAAGACAACTCAAAAAAAGGGAGGAGTCGGCAACCTGCTGGATGGCCTCCTGGATCAGCCTTGAGTCTTGGGCCGCCTCAACCCATCCCAGCCTGGGGACCACGGGGAAAAAATTGCATTGTCCCTGGAATGTTGGCCCGGCATCCAGAAACAGAACTGATTTTTTAAGCCCGACCGCGACAAACTTGGCAAATTCTCGAGTGATCTTTGATACGTGGCCGCCATCCTGAACCCCCAGAACCTGGACGACGCGATTTTTTGTCTGGGGCAGGAGGGTGATAATATTCTGATAGAGCCCCTGAAACGTTTTCAAGAAGGGCTCGGAATCCAGAGACGGCATGGCGGTCGTGTTCGAGAATGTCTCGGCCTTTTTTTTCACCTTGCCTCCCCTTCGCTGGTTACTGTATGTTTCATGGCCGTGAATATCGTAGTCATCAATTTTTTACGCCTTCCCATCAAGGGGTAAAGGCATTACCCGCACGCCTGAAAATCCTTTTCTGAAAGCGAGGCAAGAACAGGCAGTCCCAGTCTTTTTTCTACATCTTCTGCGGTTTTTAGGGAGTCATCCAGATATTCCATGAAAAAGGCGAATCCGATTCCCCCAAAGAGTCCAAGAAATACCCCCAACAAAACAGTGATCCCCTTTTTCGGCCATACCGGCTTCATGGACAGGGTGCCTGGTTGGACAACGCTCACGTTTGCAACCTTGTCTATGTCAAGGGCAGAGGAAATGTTTGCCCGTTGTAGGTTTTCGCGGTACTGGCGGTATTCCTTATCAAGGATTTCCACATCCCGTTCCAGCCTCTTGATCGTCATTTCCTGTTCCATCATCGCGGCCAGAGCCGTTCTTACTTCTTTCATCTGGTTTATCAAGGAGGTCTTGCGCGCCGCGGCAGCCTCGATCTCGGCCCGTTCGGTCGCCAACGCAAGCTCCATGGCCTGATAGGTGGTATCAATGCCTGTGGTGACCTCTGTGTGGGTCTCCGCCTCTTTTTTAAAGGCGTCCTCTATCATCCGGATCTGTTCCCGGATATCCCTAAGCGTTCTGAAGTCGTCCGAATAGCGTGCGGCAAGATCCGCTTCCTTGAGTCTCAGATCAGTTAGGCGGATTTTCAGGGTATCGGCGGCGTTATTGGTTTTGCCCGTGGTACGGTTGGTCTCGGTGGTCGCTGTTCGGCCCTGCAGGAAGGCCTCAAGAGCGGCTATTTTCGCCCGGGAGCCATTGATCTGGCTCGTTTCCTTATCGATCTCCTTTTGGAGGGAGTCCATCTGTCCCAGCAACATGGTCTTTTGGGTATCTAACGATGCGATGTTGAACTTAACGCAGAGGCCTTCAAGCTCGTCTTCCTTCTGGTGTAGGTTTTTGAGGAGCATTTCCGACTGGCCTTCAAAAAAACGGGGCGAGCCTTGGGCCTTATGTACCTCAATGTGCCGTTCCAGGTAAAAGTCAAGGAGACTGTTCAAGGTATCTTGGGCAAGAGTTGGTTCCTGGGCATTGAAGGTGAGAGTGATGATATGGCTTTTCTTTTCCATATCAACACTGAGATGTTCTATCACTCGCGTTATGGCCTCCTCCCGATCTGAACGGGGAGAGACGACGTCGAATCTTATCATAAGTTCGACGCCGTACCGCTTTAAATCCCGAAGCTTACGCCGTACCGCGCGCCAATTATCCTTAAGGGGGTCATCCTGGATCGGCGTTTCATCGGGCCGCGTAAGGAAACGGTTTGGGCCGATTTTGTCCACCACCCTTTCGGCGAGGTAACGACTCGTGAGAATGGCAAGTTCGGAGTTTACTTCGCTTTCCCGGTCTTGCGTCAGGTTGATGGTCGGGCCGACAACGGCTGGATCTATGGCAACGCTTTCCCTTCCCACTCGGATCAACACCGTCGCCTCTGATTGATAGACCTCCTGGACAAGGAAGGTGACGGCGGTAACGACAGAGACCACCACCAAAAAAAAGAGCACTATCTGCCGTTGGCGGCGGAAGAGGATATCAAGGACATCCCGTAATGATGTGTCCCCTATTAAATAGATGCCCCCTGGAGGCATTGTCTCTGTTTTCAACGCGGTCTCCATTTCTTCTTTAGTTCGTTATGGCGAGATACCGACCGTGGTCCTCGAATCGACCCGATGGAGAATGGTGGCACCGGTTTGGCCGAGGAGCTGACTGAAATACTGCTCCACAACCTGGTTGATCTCGTCGATTTGTGTTCTGGAGACGAAAACCACATCGTTTGCAGCGAGAAAAAACGGCTCCTGTGACGGTTGTTCCAGCTCGTTTTTCACATCAATGGCAACGGCAAGACGTTTTTCTCCTTGCTGTCGTAGCACCAACACATTGTCAAGTCGGGCCCCAAGCTTGTTGTGGCCTCCTGCCGCAATGATCGCGTCCAGAACCGTCATTTTCCCCTGCAACGGGATTATTCCGGGCCTTGCAACCTCGCCGCCCACAAAGACCCGTTGGCTTGCCAGACTGCGAACGATAATGGTGATAATCGGGTCTTTAAGCTTGGACGCATACAGTTCGGTTAATTTCTGGCCTAATTGGACAGGGGTAAGCCCTACCGCCTCCACCTCGTCCACTATCTGAAGGGTGATCTTGCCGTCCGGCCGAATGGTCTGGCTCTCGTCCAGTTCCGGCCAATACCGGAACTTCACATCGATTAGATCGCCAGGTCCGAGCACTACCACCGATTCCGCCGCTGAAACCAGTTCCCTCCCCGGCAGGAGCGGCGGGTTGGCACATGCAGCAAACCCGAAGGGTATGGTCATCACCCAAACAATTATCCGTATCATTTTTGTCAGCCGTTGCATTTTTAAACCCACATTCCACACCCCTTCGCTAACCTGATAGGTGATGGGTGATAAGAATTTGATTTTTCGAAGGTAAGTCGTGACAAGGGAAAAATCGCATCGTACACTCCGTTCATTTCGTCTTACGCCTCAGTTCAACGTAAAAGTAGCACCTGTGTTGTTCGGAGGTCAACAGAAATTACATCAATCTGGGCTATACCACTTTGCCCGGTGCGCAACTGCGCTATATGGCCCGGGTCAATCAAACCGTCGTCGCCTTGCTGGGCTTTGGCGCCGCCGCCTGGACCATAGCCCCGCGTGACAAGTTCATCGGCTGGAGCCATGAACAACGCAGAAAAAAACTTCATCTCGTCGTCAATAATGCCAGATTCCTCGTGCTGCCCTGGATACACGCCAAAAACCTCGCCTTAAAACTCCTGGCCATGGCTGCCAAACGCCTTCACTCAGACTGGGAAATGCTCTATGGTTACCGCCCTGTTCTCATGGAAACATTAATAAGTAATCGTTGGACAAGCCCTTGGTGGCGGTCTCCCGGACCGCTTGTTTGCTAGCGTCAGGAAAAGCGTGAGGAAGATGAGCCGCATGATGAGGCCCCTACCGTGGAACTGCCTTTCAATGTCTTACAACTGAAGGTGGAAAGAACCCGGTCGATGTCCGGGCTCCCGCATTTCGGACACCGCACATCTCCATCTGAAGCGATCCTGGAGAGCAAGGCCTCAAAGATTGATTGACAACCCTTGCATTGAAATTCGTAAATGGGCATATAGTTACCTCCATAGCGCGGCCAACGGCCGCAGTGATTAGTGGTTAGTGGTTAGTGAACAGTGAAAAAACAGGTCAAACATTCGCGCGGTCATGAAGAGGGGTGGATCTACCTTAACATTAAATGGTATGGTAATCACTATTCTGTCCATGGACACGGTAAAAAATCAAGACACCGCAAGGTCATGAGTATAATCATAGGGATGCAAGCAAGGGAGAATGAACAAGAAATCGCCTTCTGACAGTATCGGTCTTTTACAGGGCCTGATGCCTGATCTGCCTCATAATCCAGGAGTTTACCTCTTTAAAGACAGCCTCGAAACAGTAATCTATGTGGGCAAGGCCCGTGACCTCAAAAAGAGGCTGGCCTCCTATGCCAGGATGACGTTGGACCGGGATGCCAAGACCAGCCTGATGCTTGCCAGGGTGGCAAATCTTGAAACGATCCTCACCTCCACCGAAAAAGAGGCCTTGATCCTTGAGTCCTCACTCATCAAAAAATACCGGCCCAAATATAATGTCATCCTGCGGGACGACAAAAATTATCCCCTCCTAAAGGTCACGGTCAAGGAGACCTATCCCCGGCTGGTGATGACCAGAAAACGCATTAATGACGGGGCGAGGTATTTCGGTCCCTTTTCCTCGGCAGCGGCGATGTGGGAGACCGTTAAATATATTCATGCCCTCTTTCCCCTACGTCGTTGCAAGGTCAGGGAAATAAAAAAAATCGCCCGTCCCTGCCTTAATTTTCAGATGGGAAAATGCCTCGCCCCCTGCACGAACAAGGTGGACCAGAAGGCCTACGCGGAACTGGTGCGTAACGTCCTTCTGGTTCTTGACGGTAAGAGCAAGGAGGTATTGCGGTTGCTCAGGGAAGAAATGGCCGCCAGGGCCGAGTCCTTGAATTTTGAGGAGGCGGCCCGCTGTCGTGACCGGATCACGGCGATCGAAAAAACCCTGGAGAAGCAGTCAGTGGTTTTTGTCCAGGATATTGATCTGGATGTCTTCGGTTTTGGCAGGCGGGAGGCGGCAGTGGCAGTCTCGGTGGTATTGGTGAGAATCGGCCGGGTGGAGGGGCAGCGGTCTTTTTTTCTTCCTGGCCCGCTGGGCAAAGACAATGAAATTTTGGCCGAGGTGGTGTGCCGTTTTTATGGGGATGATGGCCGGCCGCTTCCCCATGAGGTCCTGCTGCCTTTCGAGGCCGATGGGGAGAGGGCCATAGAGGAATGGTTGACCGAGGCGGCCGGCCATAGGGTCAGGGTTTTCTTGCCTTGCCGGGGTAAACGTCGTGATCTCCTGCGCCTGGCGAATAACAATGCCGAACAGGTGTTGCTCGCGCGGGGAAAAAAGGAAGAGGCCTGGCAATTCCTGTCTCTGGCTATTAAAGAAAAACTCGGACTTGGCAGGGTCCCGGAACGGATAGAATGCCTGGATATCTCTAATCTCTCGGGGGGCCAGGCAGTGGGAGGTTTGGTCGTTTTTTTCCGCGGAGAACCCGAAAAATCCGCCTATCGGCATTATAAGATCCGGGAGATCTCGGGTCCGGACGACTATGCCATGATGGACGAGGTGTTGCGCCGCCGTTTCGGCAAGGCCCGGGCGCTCCCGGATCTTTTGGTGCTCGACGGCGGCAAGGGTCAGCTCAATGTCGCAAACGAGGTCTTGACCGGGCTGGGCATACATGAAGGGATGGAATTATTAAGTATTGCAAAAGAGCGGGATGATGAAGGGGAAAGGCTTTATCGCCCTGGCCGAAAAAATCCGTTGTCCTTGCCCGCTCATTCACCGGTTCTTCTTTTCTTTATGAGGGTCCGGGATGAGGCGCATCGCCATGGGATCACCTTCCACCGCAAATGGCGAAGCCGGGAGACCCTGCGCTCTGCGCTTGATTCCATCCCTGGTGTCGGACCGGCAAGGAGGAAGGCCCTGCTTACGCGATTTGGGGGCATCGCCGGGGTCCGGTCCGCATCGGTTGAGCAACTGGCGGAGATCCCTCGTATCGGCCCGGAACTGGCCAAAGAGATATGGGCATTTTTCCATGATTGATTGGTCGACCTGGTAATAACCCTGCAAACAACGCGTCTGTAACTCTACTTGATATTGTGACTTGGCAGAGGAAATATTTTTGGTCGTTTTAAATAATATATTATTTGACTCGAAATCGATTTGTCGGCCCCCATATACTGTTAGAAGGTAAAAGGCTTCCGTTTAGAAAAGAGGACAAGCGATGTGGAGAGTTGCATATGAAAATTGATCTTGGGCCGCTCACGCGCCTGGAGGGGCATCTCAATATCCGGACTACAATCGAAAACAACGTGATCGCCGATGCCCAGTGCATGGGTGAAATGTTTCGCGGTTTTGAGGTCATCCTGAAAGGGCGGGATCCCCTCGACGCCCAGCAGATCACCCAGAGGATCTGCGGGGTCTGTCCCTATGCCCATGCCATTGCCTCCTGCTATGCCCAGGAGAACGCCTTTCGCCTCATTCCCACGACAAACGGCAGAATACTGCAGAATCTCATTCAGGGCGCAAATCACCTCTACGACTATCTCCTGCAGTTTTATCAATTGGTGGCCCTTGATTATATAGATATCACCGCGGCGCTTAAGTACCAGGGGTCTGATCCGAACCTCGTAAAGGTGAAAAAGTGGGTGCAGTTCGAACTCGAGCAAAAAACCCTTTGCCGCGGCGCCTTTTCTTCCCCGGCTCACCGGCGACTATATCGAGGATACCGACCTCAACATCGGCGCGGTGCAGCACTATCTTGAATCCATGGAGATCCAGCAGAAGGCGAATCGAGCCAGCGCCATCTTCGGCGGCAAGTTTCCCCACGCCACCGCCATATTTCCCGGCGGCTGCCCGCAGCCGGCCACCATCGATCATATCGCCGCCTATCAATCCCTGATCGTGGAGGTTCGGGAGTTTATCCACAATAAATACCTGCCCGATCTCGTTGCCGTGGCCAAGGGCTTTCCGGACTACTGGAACATCAAGGCCAGAACCCGGCCGTAAAAAAGCTGGCTGACGGCTTTCTCGGGCAACTGGGGCTTAGGCCCCAAAACGTCAATTCGGTCTTGGGCCGGCATCTGTGCCGGGCGGTCTGTGCGGTGGTCATCGCCGATTTCCTCCTCGCCGAGACCGAGCGGCTGGATCAGACCCAGCCCACCATGGCCGATCTCGCCATCCCGGAGTCCGCGAAGGGCTATGGGGCGACCGAGGCCTCCCGAGGCGCGCTGCTGCATTATATTCGGGTGAAGAATTATCGAATCGACAAATACGAGTGCGTGGTCCCCACCACCTGGAATGCCTCGCCCCGGGATGACAAGGGCCAGCCTGGCGCCCTGGAGTCGGCCCTGGTCGGGACAAAGGTGGCAAACCCCAAGGAGCAGATCGAGGCGGGTCGGGTGGTCCGTTCCTTCGACCCCTGTATCGCCTGCGCCGTCCATTGACGAGAGGACGGTTATAATATGGAAAGGAGCTTTGGCATGTTGAACCGACGTGATTTCCTGAAACTGGCCGCAACCCTGAGCGCCGCCTTTGGGATAACCGGCCTTCCCGAACCGGTGCTCGCCGCCTTGAAAAAGATCGATCCCCAGGCCATACCCAAACTCATCTACCTCCAGGGCCAGTCGTGCACTGGCTGCTCCATCTCGCTGCTGCAGGCGAACGAGCCCTCCCCGCTCGTCATGATCACCGATTATTCCCAACTTGTCTTTCATGCCGATCTGGTCGGGGCCTCGGGCCCCTTGGCCATGGAGATGATCGAAAAATATCTCTCGGGCGGCGCCGGGGAGTATTTCCTGGCCCTGGAGGGTTCAATCCCGGCCAATATGCCGGATGCCTGCAAGATCGGAGCTACCACCTATTTGTTTGCTACCGCGATGAATGCATGCGTGCATATTTCTCCCATTTTGTTGCCGAACCAGTTATTAGATGGACGGATAACCGTAGCACAGCTTTTTATACCCGGTCAAGACGAATAAATAACTTGACGTAACCTATAAGATTTCATTAGAGTTAATATCTGACTAACATG
>CAZDYX010000016.1:0-2405 GCA_964509775.1 uncultured Desulfobulbia bacterium
AGTGTTGCGGGGTCACGGAATACTGTTTAGCGCCCAGGCCAAACGAGGCGGGCATGGTCGCGGTTCGGGACCTGGCAGGCGTAAGCGAGGTGGCATGGTCCCCATGGTTTGTTTGCTCTTTGCGTCGAGCCTCTTCAATCGCCCTCTGTGCCATGGCGTCGAACACATATTGGCTGGCCGGGGGAGGGGCCATATCCACCCCGCCCTGGGTGGTGATGCCTTCCCAATAGGCGGATTCCCTGGCCAGATTATCCACGGTGCCGGGCGAGTCCTCGGTCAGCACCTGGTCCATATTGGCCATGAGGAACCAGAGAAGCGGAATCCGGCTGTCCTTCAGGTATTTGGCCAGCGCCACCAGTTTCCCATAGTCATCAAGCTCCTGGTAGATGGGGTGCATGCGGGCGATCTCGCCATAGTGTTTGGTAAAAAACTTGGCAAACGCCTCATTATACGGATCAGCCGGCTTTTCGCCGATGTTGTACCCTAACACCTCGGTCTTCACGGTCATGTTCCCGGCGTCGAACAGCAGCATGTTGTCCGCGGTCCTGAAGCTCATGTTCTCCGGAGTGAGCCAGAAACGGCTCAGGCTCAGGTAGCGGACCCCAGTGCGGCCGGCATAGTCATCCGGCGTCTTGAACCCCGGCACATTGGCCCGTTCCGTGCCCACTGACCACTTCTTCATCTGATAATCCGCCTCGCGCATCACCCGGCCGAGATCGGAATTCACAACCCGCCCGATATAGCGCACCATATGTTTCGGGCTGAACTCTCCAGTCTTTGGATCAGTATAGATGGGATCGATCGAAATCCCCGGGTCCGTCCGCCCGAAATACACCGCCCACAACGCGGTCACAAACTTGCGGTACATCTGCGGATCAAGCCGCGCGTTTTCCCCGTCCACAACAAGGGAAAAGTTGCCGTCGGCCAAGTCTACTTGCGCGATCTGCCCACTGCCTGGTCTGGCGGCGCCGCTGAGCATTACGCCGCCGACGTTTGTCCCGACACCTTGTGGGCGAAAACTATCTAACACTGCTACCTTAGGTGGATCAGGCGTGAACGGGCTGAAGGCCGCGGTGGGAAGCTGGCTTTGGAAACCAGGACGCCCCACAGTTGATTTGGGCAACAACGCTGAGTCGATCGAGAAACCAGAGGTAGTTCCGGGAGAGTCAGGAGCAATGCCCATCTCCTCCATGTCTTCAATCCCAGGAACGTGCCATCCCTTGAGCGGTGGATTCCACACCAGCGCGTCCGCTGATGGCCGGAAACTCAATACTGCTTCTTTAAGAGCCGTGACATTACCTCGTTTGAGGCGGACCACTATGGGGTTGAGTTCCAGCCCTCCCGTGAGCCTCTGCATGAGATCTCTCCCTCGAACGTCCTGTTCCACAACAATCTCATCAAACTCTGACGGAGTCTCGACTCTCTTTAGCTTGTACTGCTGCCACCAGAAGTCGCTATGGGGACGATCCGGCAGAGTACGCACCCCTCCAGCAAGGGAAGCAAGAGCGAGAATAGGCTTGGCTCTCTTTAGAATTGGATAGCCAGCAGCAAGGTCCTCCAAGTTCATCTCTACCTGGCGTGCGAAGAGATCTCCCTTCTCATCCTTGAACAAGGTCAGATCTTTCACGGGACTACCATCCACCTCTGCATACAGGACCTCTGTTTTTATCCCGACATCAAGATCCATGATAGCAAACACCCCCTCACGAGCTGCTAGAGTGGGTTTGACATTCTTGAACCAGAAACGGCTCGTCACTCGGTCCTTCTTTCCTTCCTGCTCAGCCTGTTCTGCTCGAAGGGCCGCATAGGATCGAGCACCCCAGATCTCAGCCTGCACCTTCCCCAGGGCGATCTTCTTCAACAAAACGTCTGCATCGAGCATGTCCTTGCCCAGTTGAGTATTTTCAATGCCCCCCTCAAAGTTCACGACATACCGGTGCGTGCTCGCTGTATCAGGCGTTGCATCTAAACTCACCCTCGGGTACTTGCCGTGAAGGAACGTGGCTCTGAGAGCCACAGCGAAATCATCGAGCGTAATGGGCGGGCTCTTTTCAGTGGCAAGGCCTACTATAATCCAGTCCCTATTAACCTCATCACGAATCAAAGCCGCGAGGTGGGTTATACCACCTAAATAGATCAAATCCCGGGATCCACTCGAAGCCCCAGGACTAGTTAACCTTTTCTCCGCTTCTTTAAGAGAATATGCAACATATGCTGTCGCCGACGCGACGCGCGTCGTGGCCGCCAGGAGCATACCAGTAACAAGGACAATCAGTACTCTTCTCATCTCATATCTCCAGGGTTCCCCCCAGCGGAGGTCCTTCCAGAAACGGATGCCGACTCAAGTGGGGCCTGATACGCAAGACCGTATAAAGGAGTAAACGGCCAGTCGCCACGATCCCAAG
>CAZDYX010000016.1:2415-6275 GCA_964509775.1 uncultured Desulfobulbia bacterium
ATGCTGTTCGCTAGATCAGAATATTTCTGGCTCAATTGGGTCGTATCGTAGAGCCTGCTTTGTTCCAAAGACCCAGTAATCTCACCGGACGCTATGCCGTTACCAGCGACACGTGCACCAAGATTCAAGTCTTGTCTAATTTCCTTAAGAGTACTCTTGCTCAGAGCCCAGTTTTCAACCGTTGCGATATCGCGGCCGATGGCTGCACTGTAAGCGGGGTTATTCTTGAACTTGACCCCTTCCTGCGCGGCTCCAAGGATACTTTGCACTTCCGCTGGGCTTTGAGCGTTCTTGAGAGCGTTCTGAAATGCCCACCCGGAGAGCCCAACATCCCCCTGCCTGAACTTGTCAAGCGTCGCGCTAGAGACAGCGAAACCCGGATTCGCTCCATCAGCCTGGGCAAGTCTTACACCTTCATCTCCTCCCATCAGCTTGTCGGCTTTGTCAAGCATAGCTATAAGAAGTTCAGGCGAGCATCCAGCTTTGTCAATAGAACCTCTGATGTCTACCTTCGCCTGTTCCCATTTCGCGAGTACAAGCTTGATACAACCCCGGCCATACAGTGCGAGTGCAAAGTCGGGAGAAAGGCCGATTGCCTTGTCGTAGTCCGCCAATGCACCGGCGGCACCTTCTCTCTCCTGAAGTGCAATGGCTCCAAGATTTGCGAAGGCATCAGCAAGTTTCGAATTAGCCGTAGTTGCAGCGAGAAAGTCAGTGAAGGCTTGTGAGATATTACCGTTAGCCGCGAGGGCTACGCCGCGAGCGTTGAGGGCAAGTGCATAACCTGGTTTAAGATCAACAGCCTTTGCGAATACTCCTATCGCTTGATCCCAATTGTGAAGCCGTGCGAACGCGTCCCCTCGCAGATAGCCAGCAGAGGCTGAACTCGAATTTATCGCCAAGAATTTGGACGTCCATCCGTCCCAAGCCTTGAAGTCAGCCTCAGACGATACGCTCAGGATCAAGCAGCGCGACTCATTATTTCTGTTCAACGCCAAACACGCATGTCCCTTGATTAGACGCAACACCGGTGAATGATGTGTCAGGTCAACATCCTTTAATAAATCAGCAACCTCCTTCCACCTCTCTTTCAACAGGGCTGTCTCGACCTCCGGGGTTACCCCGTAATCCTGTTTGGTATCAACCGCCTTCCCTGCGGTATGCCAAATCAAGATTGCCCAGACCAGCACCATACTCACTACGATAGCCTTTTCGATCCCCTTCATTTTTTCTTCCTCCTTTCTTCTAGCCTTACCGAACCGGCGGTTCGCCTCCTTCCCCCTCTCCCAATTTAATGGTCTTATCTTTGTGGGGGTCCCATCCAACCCGGAAACCTGCCTGTTCCGCAATTAGCCGGGCTTGTAAAAAAAGGCCAAAGGAATCCTTTTTGACTAAAAACACGAGATAACATTCTTCAGGTGTTACCCCCGCGAGAATTTTTCTGTAATTGCTCGTAGTTCCTTGGATTTCGGTGATAGTTTCTCCACTTGTCGAGGGCTTTCTAGTCGCCTCAGTGGTTTGTGTCAAGTAATTGCCCCTTACCTGAATGTAAGAGTTTGTCTCGTAATTATCTTTCACAACGCGATTTTCTTTTACCAACAAGTAAAGCCGTCCACCATCGGCCTCGAAACCAATCTGCTTTTTACCCTTGACTGGCTCCGGTGTATATTCACCCGCGCCGCGCTTGTCCTTGACTACCTTTCCAAGCCCCTCGCGCTCTGGTTTCAGTTTAGCGATCTGTTCCTCTTCCAACTCGATCTGCCGGGGGATTTTTCTGGCTTCCTCTTGCGCCTTCTCCGGGGCAGGGGCTGGCAGTTCGGAGGCAACCCCCTTCTTGGCAGGGTCCTCGGAGGTTGCCTCCCTGGCCTTGGCTTCAATGGCCTTTTGATTCTCAGCCCTGCGCGCCTCCCGGTCGTACACCTCTTTTTCCAGTTCCCTTACCCTTCTTTCCAAATCCGCGATCAGGGCGGCTTCCTCGGGTTGGGATTGATTTTGCTTTTCGAGCCTGCTTTGTGCCTGCGAATACTCTTTATTCTTCTCCGCCAGCATGCCCTTCAATCTCTCAACCTCGCTGGCCGCCGCGCTGACCTCGGCATTGGCTTCCTTTTCAGCGGCTAATGAACTGGAGGACCAATCAGTTTGCGTATTCCGCATGGCGTCTAACTCTGCCTGGTGGCCGTTAATTTGGGCTTCAAGGGTGGCAACGACCTTATCCAGCTCCAGGAGCTGAGCGCGGATTTCCCGCGGGCTGATTTTGCCCGCTGGCCCGCCGCGGTCGCCGGGGATGATGATCCACAGGGTCCCGAAGAGAACGAGCGCCACCATGGTCAGGAGGGGGTCCTGCATGATTTCCAGAAACTGCATGTCATTTTTTTTCATCGGTCAGACTCTGCAGCACATTTTCAAGCGTTTCAGTCTCCTTGACCGGCTCATACGAGACCGGGAGCTTCATCTCCTCGGCCTGGGCATGCGCCTTCTGGAAGCTATCGAATCCCTCCGGCCGGATCCAGAAGGCGATCAGATCATGACCCGCGGCCTTTTGCCGGAAAACCGACTCAAAATTGTTGGTGGAGATTTTCTCGCGGCCAGGGTACAGGATATAGCCATCGGCACGGCATTCGATATGTAAAGGGTTCTTGTGGCTGGTTCCGATGACGTATCGGGCCTTGGCCTTCAGCTTGTCCACCTCTTCTTCGAGCCCGCGCCGTTCTTCCTGCAAGCGCCGGAGCTTCTTTTTTTGTTCCGCCAGATCCCCAAGGGCGGCCAACTGCTCTTTTTGGGAGTTCAGGGACTTGTCCACCTCGCCCTTTCGTTTCTCAAGATCACGCTTATCCTTTTCCAGGTCCTTGCGCCGGTCGGGATCAGCCGGCGGAGGCGCGCGCTTGAGCAGCTCATTAATATAACCAAGCCGCTCCAACAGATCGTGATACCGGCTCTCAAGGTCTTCTTTTTCTTCCGCCAGCTCCGCGGCTTGATGGCTCAGTTCCTCCTGGCGTTTTTGCTGCACGGCGTTTCGCGAATTAGAACGGAGCGCCAGCTCCTGCAGCTCCTTTTTAATTTCGCGAAGCATTTTTCCCTTGTTTTCCTTGTCTGCTTGGCGGGTTTCCAAATCCTGGGCCAGCTTTCCATAGGCCTGGGGCTCAAGCAGAACGCTGGTAAAGGCGAGGGCCAGGGAGAAAAAAGCAACCACCCCTACTATGCAGACCAGCAACAGCAATACTTCAATGCCGCCGTCATTCTGAAAGATCCTTAACGGCCGCAATGGAAAAACGATCCTATGGTCTGGAAAGCAACCGGACGCCTTCATTGATTTCTCGCAATAGTTTGAGAATTGCTTCACTATTTCCTTTCGCCGTCTCGTGGGGCATTTCCATCCGCAGCCCGCTGATCAGCAACCGCGCATGTTCATCCAGATTGCCCACCAGGGATTCCTCACGCTCCTTGAGGGCCGAGGTGAGAAGAATCAGGATGATGGTATAGATCAGCGCCAGGACGGTGGTGTTAAAGGAGATGCTCAGGGAGGCGGCAAAACCTTTCAGGGCGCTACGCAGCGCTTCAATGTCGGTAACCTCCGGGAATTGGATCATTCCCAGGGACAACCCGATCACCGTGCCCAGGAACCCCACCACCGGAATAATGTTTTTAAGGCTGTCCAGCACCAGATGCCCTTGCTCGATTTCCGCGATATCCCGGCGGGAAAGCTCACCGTTCAACCGGATGATATCCTCGCCGAACAGCGCGCCCTGGAGCAGTTCCTTGAAACGCCTTACCGTGATGGAATCCTTGTATTCCGCGGGGGCGGTTTCGATGAGACCCCTGGCCCCGTTTCGATAAATAGGCTCGTCCGGGATGCGGACCTT
>CAZDYX010000016.1:6285-8804 GCA_964509775.1 uncultured Desulfobulbia bacterium
CTTGTCCAGCAAGGCCCGCTCGCCCTTGAGCTGCCGCTGGCGGTGGCGCCAGAAGAACACCCCCACGAAAAACAGCCAGGTGCTCAGGGCCTGAACGTACCAACCATTGAGGAAAAAGAAGCTGATGGGGTTGGTCGCGGGCAGAACCACGCGAAAGAAAACAAAAAGAATCACCATCAGGAGAAACGGAATAAAATAATCAAGCCAGGCCTTGTTATTTGACCGCGTTACCATCTTTGCCTCTCGTAGATCCCATGGAAATTGCTCTATAGGGTTTAAAATTAGAAACCGACGGCCGCCTGGAGCGCTTCCTCCAATTTTTTCATGCGTTGTTCAAGCTGTTGAATACGTTTGGTTTTCTGTTCAATTGGAATGGCCTGGCTTTTTGTAACCACGGCAAGTTCATCGCTCATCTCACGCAGGCTTGATTCAAGCCGTTCTTTTTCCGCCATTTCAATTTGCCTTGCATCCTCTGCTTGTTGCAGCCGGGTGCGCAAGTCGTCCAGTTCCTTGCAGAGGCCATCGAGCCGTTTTTCCTGTTCTTCAAGCTCCTGAGTGGTCGCGGCCTTATCTTTCTCAGTTTGTCCAGCCTGCAGCTTCGCCTCTTCGAGGTCTCTTTTCCTTTCCTCAAGTTGCATTTGTTTGGCCTCTAGTCGTTTGTCATAAGCGCCAGTCACCATCGCCGCGGCCGCTGAAAAAAAATCTCCCTGGCGCGGATCATCCGTGGTGGCACAACCGCTGATTAAAAAAAGGAAAAGAAAAAGCAGAGGAGCCAAGTGGCCAACACCATAGAGCCTGTTGCTCATTAATAGCTACCCAACCTTAGAGAGCTTCAGGGATTCATCAAGAGCAGTCAAGTTCTTTTCCAACTGGGTGATTTCGCCTTCGAGACATTTAATCTGATTTTCGAGTTTGCCCATCTTCTCTTCACTGCACCTCTGCTGGCGTTGATTATTCAATTCTTCTTCATATTCGGTCTGTTGTTTTTTTAGATTATCGATGGATTGCGCCATCGCGGTTCTGCAGGAATTAATTTTTTCAAGTTCAGCATGAAATTTACTGGTACTTGCCTTATTAGTTTCACATTCCTTGTTTATGGCCTCAATCCTATTTTTTGTCTGCTCTACATATTTATTCGTTGAATCAATATATATTTTCAACTGAGCATTTTGCTGATCCAGGTTGGAGATAACCGCATCAGCCTTGGCTTCGGCAGTTTCGGCATTTTGCCTGTTTTTCTCAACTATTGCTCCAACTCCAGCACCGGCGACCGCTCCAATGGCAGCACTTTTCGCTATCTCCTTTGGGTTCATGGTAAGTATTCCTCTCACTACTCCCAGAGCTGCTCCTGCTGCCGCCGCTTGCGCAACTGTTGACACCCTGAATTTAGCGTTATTAAAGGTTGCCGCTTTATCAATGTAATTAGAGGCAATCTCATAACAGTCAAAGGCGTCTTCCGCTTTATCGTGCGCAAAATAATATTCAGCGGCCATGTTATATGCCTTAGCGGTAATATCCAGCTTTGCTTCAACAGGCTCTAATTTCGCCCCCCGGTCAAGGAGGAGCGAGAAAACCTCCCGATGGTTTCCATCGACCGCGGCGTGCAAGGGAGTCAACCCCTCTTTATTCTTGGCGTCGATTGTGGCGCCTTTGTCCAACATTTTATTAACAAGTTCCAAGTCACCATTCTGGGCCGCAATCAGGAGGCAGGTGTTCCCGGTGTTTGTCTGTTCGTTAACATCCACGCCATGCGCCACCAGGATCTCAACAACCGCGCCGTGGCCGTTTTGGACCGCCAGATGGAGTGGGGTCCTTCCCTCAGTTATTTGAGGTCCTGGTCCCAGACCAGCCATACCGGCTGCCTGAGCTTGCGGACCGCTGTTCTCAAATGTTCTGGCCTTCACATCAGCTCCCTTGTCCAACAGCAGTCTGACAACCGGTTCGTGACCCGCGGCTGCCGCCAAATGCAAGGCGGTTTTGCATTCAAAGGTTTTACTGTTGACATCAACGCCCTTGCTCAGGAATTCCTCCACTGTTGCTGTTTGCCCCTGCTGAGCCGCCGTGAAAAATGGCAGGGTTTCCTTCTTGGGCATACAGCCCATCATGGTTGTCATATCTGTTATTGCAGAAACACACCCGGTGGCAAGGACTGTCATAATGAAAATTAAAAATAGATTAACGTAATTACCGTTGCGCTGGGTCTTCATGGGCATCATGGGCTGTTCCTCCGTTTTATTTATTCGCGAATAGTGTCAACCTGAATTTTTTTTGCGTAATCCATTTTTCTAAGGGTGTACGTCATCCTTGCTGAGGTCGGCAAGGTTTGGCATCTCTGAGGCTACCTTCCCGATATATTCCCAACGCACCTATCTGTCGCTTCCCCATGTGGCGCGGTGTGAGCCGGCGCCAGTTCCGACATAAAACCCGTGGCTGTTCGCCCACTTTCGCGCCTCGGCATCGAGATCCGGCTGGCCGCAGTTTAGATAATCCTCAGTTAGGGATTCGTCCCCATAACTTTC
>CAZDYX010000016.1:8828-13854 GCA_964509775.1 uncultured Desulfobulbia bacterium
GGGATGCGCGATTCATCACCATGCCTGATCAGATTTAAGCATGCCTGTTGCACACCATTCACTGCATCTGTCTGGGCCTCTGCGAAAAGCGATACCGCAGCGAGCGCGTCCCCGAGCATCTGATCGGTGGCGCTTTTAGCGGTAGCAGCATCGAATATTTGTTCCCATGATTTCACCTCGGCCTTTTTCAAGGCAGCCAGGCGCATTGCCCGATCATCCGCCGAGGCCGCGATCCGACTGAGCATGGCCTTGTCCTTAAGCCTCGCCAGCAGGATTTTCAGAACCTCACGGTCGCTGGCGTGCATGGCGGCTTGTTCCAGGCTGGCAGGATCGCTCAGCCTTCGCGCGGCTTCCACTCGCAGAACATCAAACTCACCCTTCAAGGCCAGTTCAAGCAGCTTTCCGTTGTCGGCCTCGGTGGCCAGCGTTTCAACACTGGTTGCCAGGGCCTTATGTTCGCTGACTACATTGGAGACTGATTCGCCTCGCTCTCTCAACCGCTTTAGGGCTTGCTCACGGTTCTCCTTGTGATAATCTTTACATGCGACTTCCCGTAACGAATCTTTCGAACGTAGCGTCGAGATAATGGTGGCGCGGACGGCAGCCGAGGTCTCTATCGGCAACCGCTGGAGCAGAAACCCGTCATCTGTTATCTGACCTGCCGCCGCCTGCCGAATCGCCGCCTGGGGCTCTTTCTCCGCCCATTGCCGCAGGGCAGCCTGGTCGGTGATTTTACTGATTGCCTTGACCCGGATGTCCAGCCACTTTACCTCCTTGGCGATCTTCATCAGCAAGGCCTGGTCGTTGAGTTTCTCCACTGCTGCACTACGAATATCCGGCTCCGAATCCTGCACCGCGATCTTCGCCAGCATGGTTTGGTCGTTGAGCTTCTCCACGGCCGCACGGCGGACCTCCGAGTCCTCAGCTTCCACGGCGATTTTTGTCAGCAAGGTTTGGTCTGAGAGCTTTTCCGTGGCAGCATGGCGTAGATCAGAATCCATGTCCTTCATGGCGATCTTTGCCAGCATAGCCTGGTCGATGAGCTTCTCCACGGCAGCGCGGCGGACTTCCGAGTCCTTGGCCTCCACCGCGATTTTTGCCAGCAAGGCTTGATCATCCACCTTACTGGTAAGTTCCGGTTTTACCCACATTCCCATTTTTGCCAGCACGGCCTGGTCGGTGAGCTTCTCCACGGCAGCATGGCGGACCCCCGAGTCCTTGGCCTCGACGGCAATCTTTGCCAGCATGAACTGGTCAGTGGCAAGTTTAAGCGCAATTTCGCGGATCTCGGAATCCTCTGCCTGCATGGCGACTTTTGCCAGTAGAATTTGATCAAAGAGCTTTTTCACGGCAGCAAGGCGGACCGCGGAATCCTTGTCCTCCAAGGCGACCTTTGTCAGCACGGCTTGATCGGTGAGCTTTTTCACGGCAGCACTGCGAGCCTCGGAAGACTCGCTGTTGTTGACAGCGACCTTTGCCAGCAAGGCCTGGAGTTTCCTGGCTGCCTCGCCGCGAACCTCCAAATTTTCCGCCTTTCCAGCGAGTTCGGCCAACAGGTTCTGGTCAGTGAGTCTTTCCAAGGCAGCATGGCCGACTTCCAGATCCTTGTCTCCCGTGGCGATCCTCGCCAACACGACTTGATCGGTGAGTCTCCTTGCCGCAACAATGCGAACCCTCTTATCCGCATCCTCTACCGCGATCTTTGCCAGCAAGTACTGATCGGCAAGCCTTTCCACGGCAGCATGGCGGACTTCGGAGTCCTTGTCCTCCGTGGCGATCCTGGCCAGCAAGATCTGGTCAGCGAGCTTTTTTACAGCCGCACAGCGTACACCAGGAGATTTGCCCTCAACAGCATCCTTCGCCAGCAAGGTCTGGAGCTTCTTCGTAGCTTCTAACCGGACGTTCGCCTCCTTGGCCTCCACGGCGATCCTGGCGAGATCAGCTTGGTCAGAGGTATTTTCCACCGTCTCCATGTTCGGGCCACCACAGCCGCCCATGACAAACAGCATGAGCAGCAAGGTTGCCGTAACAGATAGGGAGCGATTCATATGATCCTCCTCTGCCTGGCTCTATTTACCGCCTCGATCTTGCACCGGGCATGCAATTTCTTGTAGATATTCTTCAGATGCGAATGCACAGTTTTGTCAGAAATATAAAGGTGTTGGCCGATTTCCTTGCGGGTAAGGCCGGTTGCCACCAGATCAAGAACCTTTTTTTCGGCAGGGGTAAGCGATGAATCATATCCACCGTCGTTTTTCGGAGATTCATGCATTTCTTCCAGCACCAGGCGGGTGATCCTTCTTGACATGGGGGTACCGTCTTTACGCGCTTCCATTATGCCTTCAATTATCTGCCGCGGCGTGGCATCCTTCAATAGATAACCTACTGCCCCGGCTTTAAGGGCTGGAAAAACATATTTGGCATCGTCAAATTGGGAAAACACCAAAATATCGGTGGCAGGCAGGGTTTGTTTGATTTCCTTGATCACCTCGATTCCCGAAGAAGACTGGGAATCGAGCTTCAGATCAACAATGGCCACATCCGGGGAGACGCCGCTCATCTTCTCCATGGCCTCTAGGCCAGAGGCATAGAGACCCACAATTTTTAGCGAGGGTAAGCTGCCCAAGAGGATGCTGAGACTGTCCAGGATGTTTTTCTCATCATCGACTATTGCTACCTTTATGGGCATGTCCTCTCCCAAAGAATTCTGTTTCGCCATTAGGAGGCATCCTAAGCCACCTGTATTCAGGTCGCAATCCCCCATTTGGGGTAATTTACAGAAATATCTTACCCCCCAAATGGAACGATCAGATGGATGCTGCTGCCTTTCCCCTTCTGGGAATCAAATGTTATTTTTCCACCCATCTCCTGAGCCCGCTTGTAAAGCAAATTGAACCCATAGGTCTTCTTTTTCAAAACTTCTTCGGGATCAAAGCCCACCCCATCATCCTCTATTCTTATTTCCAGCTTGCTGTTGTTAATCGTAAAGCTTACTTTCACGGTTTGGGCATTGGCGTGTTTTAAGATGTTGTTGATGGTTTCCTTGAATATCTTGTACATGTTGAATTTCTGAATAAAATCCGGTTGCCAGAAGAGGTTATCGGCCGGCTGATATACCCATTCCAGATTTATGTCATTGCGGGTGAGGTACCTTTCACCCAACTCCTTAAAATATCCTACTAACTCTTCCCAGGTGTTGTAGTCCAGGTTGATTACCACCTGGAAAAAATTTCGCACCTGCTCTACACAATCCCGGGCCAGACTGCCAATGTGCCTAATATTTTGTTCCGCGGTCTGGAGGTCATAGGGAAGGCAATGGCAAGCGACATCCGCCGCCCTTACGATGTAAGTGAGGTTATGACCAAGGTCATCGTGGATAGCATCGCGTATCTTTAGTCGCTCCGTCTCGGCCTTAAGATTTTGCAGATAAAGGTTGAGATTATCGATGCCAAAACATAAGGCAAAGGGAAGCGTCAAAGAAAACAAGGCAAAATAGGAGAAATCCATTACCGGCAACCCCAGGAAGGCAGGCAACAGAAGAAAAAGGATAAACACCAGGCCGATAATCGCCGGTAGCACCACCGCCAATCTTATCTGTTCCCTGGGCAAAGGGCTTTTCGCGCTTAACCAGGAGTGCAGGAACGCCCCCACCATGATGAGCGTCCAAAAGAAAAGAAAGGGGAAAGTGGTGCCAAAGGCAGTGACCTCGGCGAGATAGAGGAGCACGCTGGTAAAAAAATAAAGATAGAGGGCAAAGATATAGCGGGGACGGCCTCTCAGGAAGGCCTTGGACTGGGGAAAAACAAGGGAGAGGTGTACCAGGGTTATCAACCCGCCGGCCCCGATGTATACGCCGTTGATGAGAATTTTAAAAAGGCCGGGCGGCAGGGCAATATCCCGGTAGGCAACCGGTGCAGCACTGACATAATAGAGGGCGTTAAAGGCGGCAAAAAAAGCACAAAGCTGATGAGGGAAGGAGGAACGTTTCGCAAAGAGATGAATGGCCAGGAAGAGAAATATAAGGGCGACCAGATAAACGAGGCCGATTCGCCTTATCAGCTCAAGGAGGGGAATGGCCCTCACTGCTACCGGGATTATCAGCGGCGAACCATTTCCTTGGTGGAAAAACTCTACAGAGAGAAATTTTTTTCCCCGGGCAATATCGTAAAGGGCTTGCTGTTTCTGCCACCACCCGGATTCCTGGGCCGGAAAGAAAAACTCCGGGAAGCGGAGGAAATCCTGCTGTTCCAGGGTGATATCTTCAATTTTTACCGGCCTGCCCGCCGGGGGAGGGTGGCCGCGGCTGTTGGGGGGGAGCGCATCCAGTCGGCCAAGCCCTTCCTCATCCCCAAAAACAAGCCGCAAGCCGGTGTAGGGAGCAGTAGCCAAGGCATAAACACCTACGCCCATCATAGCCAGCGTTGCAATAATTAGGCCGCCTAAAATGCCCTGCTGATAAGGTATGGCTTTCACTAAGTGATAACTAATCGCTTTTGGAGCGTTTTCAGGAAAATCCTGCAATCACCTCGCGGCTTCCAATCAAAAGCTACCTTTTTGTTATTACTAACAGGTGAGGTGGGGAAGGTCAAAGAGAAAATGGATTTGCTGCATAAAAAAAATTACGATCTGGGAAAGAAAGCTTATCCCCGTCAAAAAAAAGCAAACCTTTTCCATTTTTGCTCACCCCGATCCGTAGGAGAGACAACCAGAATCCTCCCTACATCGGACATACCAATAATCAGAAATCGGGTTTCATCTTCTGATGGTCAGGATCCGGATAGGCATGGGAAAGCGGGTCTGCAAAGGCCGTTGCTGTCTCATCAAAAGAAACACCATGCTTCCGCAGGTTCGCGGCTGCCTTGACCCAGTGCCATTCGAATTTCATCATTCCCCCACATCTGTCTTGATCTTATGACAGAAACGATTACATTGACAGGTAAGTCAGGGAAGTATAGTGAGCAACTAAACTGTCCGGATTTGTAGCACATGATCTGTCCGGTTTTCGTTGTGTCCCTACCATTTCACA
>CAZDYX010000016.1:13864-18621 GCA_964509775.1 uncultured Desulfobulbia bacterium
GAGAATGGTACCGAAACTATTTGGTTCGTAAAATTGTTTCCGGTTCGGTTTCATGGTAGCGGGACAAAAGGGAAGGTTCGACCGCAGTCTAACGGAGATGAGACGCCACGGCCTCTTTCCAGAATATCTTCCCCCGGATATACTATAGCCAAATTCTGTTGCTCTCCAAAAAAAGGGCTGACTTCCAGTTCGAAATTGCAGGGGTGACCCCATGAACGACAAATACATCCTAAAAAAAGAGCACTTAATCCCCTTTTTACGGAAGCTTACCAAGGCCTATCGCCTGGTGGCGCCGGTTCGGACAGCCCAGGGCGATATCATGCTTGACGCGGTAGACTCCGTTGACCAGGCCTGTTTTGATTTTTCCGGTCAGGCCCAAAATTCCGCCAAATCCTTTCTCTTTCCCCAGCAGGAGATTCTCTTTACCTATGAGAATGGCGAAGGCCATTACACCTTTACCCCGGTGCTTAAGGAAGAGCCCACGGTTTTTTTCGGTCTTCGTTCCTGCGATCTCTCCGCCATCCTGTATATGGATGTAACCTTCCTGCAGGGGGCCAAGGATATCTATTATCTTAAACGCCGGGAAAACGCGGTGTTGATCACCTTGGGCTGCAATGACCCCCAGTCCAACTGTTTCTGCAACGCCACCAAGAGCGGCCCCTTCCTTGACCTCGGCTATGATCTGCAATTGACCGACCTCGGGGATCGCTATTTTGTGGAGCCGGACAGGGTAAAGGGCGTCGGCCTGGTCCGGCGTTGGCCCCAGTTCTTTCAGCCTGCATCACCGGAGGACGGCAAGGCCCAGTATCAGATTTCCCTTGAGGCCAGGGGGGTCTTTAAACGCCAGGTGCATGTGGATGTCGCCATTAAAAAGATAAAAAACGAGGGGGTGGATGATGCTATCTGGTCCGAGCTTTCGGTGCGGTGTCAGGACTGCGGTGGCTGCGCCTATATCTGCCCCACCTGTACCTGTTTTACGATCACGGACCGGGAACTGCCCCCCAACCGCGGGGAGAGGATACGCACCTGGGATGCCTGCACCTTCAGCGGCTTTTCCCGGATGGCCGGCGGCCATAACCCGGTGGACCGGAACCAATATGCGGTCCGGCGGCGGTTCCTGCACAAACTTTTCTACGATGTTGAGAAACATGGCCGGCCGAGTTGCGTGGGGTGCGGCAGGTGTGTGGGTATGTGTTTCGGCGGGGTGGACATCATCCGCTTTATCGAGCTGGTCCGTTGCGGGGGAGTGAGGACTCCTGGCATCATATAAAAAATATGGCATGGTTCACGTGGTTCCACGTTCAGGGTCCAAGGTTTGGAGGATGGGGGCTTGCAGGGGCCTAACCTTGAACCCTTGAACCGGGAACGTTGAACCATGCCAAAAATATTCAAGGAGAGCGAAAAGATGCACCGAGCAAGGATTGCAAACGTCTATCTTCCCCATCCCGCCGTGATCAGGGAGGTCATAGTTGAAAATTCGCAGATCAAGACCTTTGTGACCCGGTTTCTCGACCAGGATGTCAATGCCTCTTTTTCCTATCAGCCGGGCCAGTTTGTCATGGTCTCTATCCCCCACCACGGCGAGGCGCCGATTTCCATCTCTTCCACCCCCACCCGTCCGGGCGAGATGCATTTGAGCGTCCGGGTCTGCGGCCACCTCACCACCGCCCTCCACGAACTGGGGCCGGGAGCAGTCATCGGCATGCGCGGGCCGTATGGCCGGCCCTTTCCCCTTGCCGGCCTTGCGGGCAAGGATCTCCTTTTCGTGGCCGGCGGCATCGGCCTTGCGCCCTTGCGGTCGGTGATCAACTATGCCCTTGATCAGGGGGAGAAATACGCCAAAAAAACCATTCTCTATGGCAGCCGCAGGCCCTCGGATGTCGCCTTCCGGTCCGATCTTGTTGTCTGGCAGGAGCGGCCGGATGTCGCCTGCCATCTTACCGTGGATGAGGCAGAACCGGGATGGGACGGCCATGTGGGGGTGGTAACCACCCTCTGGGAACGGGCGGGCATCTCTTCCCGGGAAACCGTGGCCCTGCTCTGCGGCCCGCCCGTCATGATCAAGTTCGTTCTGGCCGATCTAAGGCGCATGGGATTTCCCGACGAGGCGGTAATCACTACCATGGAGCGGCACATGAAGTGCGGTGTGGGGATCTGCGGTCACTGCCACATGGATAAGACCCTCATCTGTACGGACGGCCCGGTCTTTTCCGCTGCGGAGCTTGCGGGGCTGCATGTTTTTTGATTATTTTTTGGGTTGGAGAAAAGCCCTATCCGGAAAGTACTTCGGGCGTTAGCTTCAAAGATCAGGAAATGGGAACAGCCTGTTTCATTTCCCGCAACTTTGCGAGAAACTGCGGGAGGCTTTTCGAAGAGGAATCGGGCAAGCGGTATTTGGCGCAGAACTCCAGATAGAACCGCAGCCATTTCTTGTAGAAGTTGCGCTGAATGGAAGGAACGGCCCGCTTTTCCAGGGCAATTTCCGATAATGTCTATTAGAGACTTTTCGCCCCCACCGGGAATTGCTGTGCTGAACTTGATTCAGCTTGGGATTTTGCATGGAAAAATGCATACTTGCTGACATCATGCCCCTTAATCCTGTACATTGCCATGTCCGCGTTTTTGACTAGATCGGCTATCGTATCGCCATCCTGGGGATAGAGCGCGATCCCAATACTGCAGCCGATGATAATCTTTTGTTCTTTCAGGACAAACGGCTCACGCATGACCGCAAGGATCTTTTCCGCGACGTGGCCAACGATTTTTGTCTCAAGGATGGTGGGAAGGAGGATCATGAATTCATCGCCGCCGATCCGGGCAAGGGTATCGGTATCGCGCAGGCATTTTTTCAGGCGGTCGCTCACACTGCGAAGAAGTATGTCACCAACGGCGTGGCCGAGGGAGTCATTAACCTCCTTGAACTTATCGAGATCAAGGAACATGACAGCAAGCATCTGCCGGCTCCGCCTGGCCTGCGCCATCCCCTGTTTCAGCCTGTCGTCGAAGAGCGCCCGGTTGGGAAGACCAGTGAGCACATCATGGTGGGCATTGAATTTCATCTTTTCTTCCGAGGCTTTACGCTCCATGACATCGCGAACGATGCCATAGGTGCCGATAAAATTCCGGGAGGAGCCTCTGCGCTTCTGATCATACACCCCGGTTGCATTGATCTCCACGCTCAGATACTCACCGGTGGTCTGTGAGTTGCGCATAAGACGCAGCTCAAAGTTCCTGGTCGACCGCGCTCCTGTCCGTCTTTCGTTGAAGGCGTGCCGTGCCCGGTCGATATCCTGGGGATGAACGACAACAGAGTAATGCCGGCCCACGAGCTCCTGCTTGGGGTAACCGAGAAGGTTTTCGGCCCTGCTATTCAGGAAAACGAATTCACCTTTAAAATTAAGAAGATAAATAATATCAGGGGATCTTTCCACAAAATAGCGGTAGATTTTAGCCGATCGCTCCGTTTCCTGGAGAAGGGCATGAAGACTGCGTTGTTTCATGGCGCTACGAAGCGCGCGCAGAAGATCGTCAGGACTATAAGGCTTCTTGAGAAAGTCATGGGCACCGTATCGTAGAGCCTGGATTGCGGAATCGATGGAACAGTCACCGCTCATGACGATAACTGTCGAGTCGAGTCTCTTTTCTGCAAGAAACTCCATGACATGATACCCATTCACCTCAGGCATCAGGAGATTCAGCAAGACGATATCGTAAGGATTCGCCGTGAGGTGATGGATAGCTTCCTTGCCGCCCCAGGCGGTAATGATTTCATAACCATGAAGTTCCAGCATGATCTTGAGGCTTTGAACAACACGGACATCATCATCGACCGCGAGAATACGTACTTCGTTCTTTTTCTTTTCCATGAAGGCCTATGATCGATACGGAGGCTCAACTCACAGTTCGGTTCGCCTGGGAAGCAGGACATGGAATCTGGCGCCCCCATGTTCGCTGGGCCGGCAGCTTACTACCCCATCAAGCTCGTCGATCAGGCGCTTGACGATCACAAGCCCGAGGCCGCTGTGCCCTGGTCCTTTGGTGCTGGGGAACGGCTCGAAAAGATGGTTCAGCACCTCCTCGGAAACACCGGTTCCCGAGTCAGCCACGACGATCTCAATATAACGTCTGTTGCCAAGAAAGACATTGTCACGGGTGATGATAAAAATAGTTCCCGCACCGCTAATGGCCTCAATTGCATTTCGAAAGAGATTCAAGAGCACCTGCTTGAGCGCATTTTCCCTCGTTACAATTTGCGGCAGTTTGGGGTCGAATTTGCAATGCGCCGCAACATGCGCGGGGATCGCCTTGGCATTGGTCATGACCCGCACCATCTCCCTGATGGCCTCGTTGATATCGACCAGCCCTTCCACCTTGGGGCTTGCTTCCGTCACATCGGTCAATCGGAGCAGAATCCGCCTGACCCTTTCCACCTCGCCGTTCAGGGTGGCAAGCGTCTGCTGGGTTGACTCATCTTGGCTGGAACGCGCTCGCAGCACTTCAAGATAATTACGGATAATTGTCAAGGGATTCGTGACCTCATGCACAATTTCCCGTGCATGGGACTGAAAAAGTTGCTGCTGCTCAACCGCGGCCTGCCGCTCTTTATCGAGACGCGACCGGCTTGCCATGACATAAAACGCCACCTCGGCGGCAAAGGCGGTGAGGAGCTTCATTTGCTCCAAGAGTAGAGGAAGTTGCGCTTCGGTAATGGCAAGGACAATGGAGCCAACGGGAAGACCTTTCGAAATCATGGGAAG
>CAZDYX010000016.1:18631-22872 GCA_964509775.1 uncultured Desulfobulbia bacterium
GAAGACAGAGGATGCCCTCGGCGTCAATAACTCGTATAAGCTGCCGGTCGACAACCGTCATGGCAGCGAGGCCGGCGCCTGCCGGAAATGAATGGCGCACCTTACGGGTAAGGAGTGCATCGGTAACGAGGCTTCTCCCCTCGCGCACCTCAATGGCAAAGTCCTCCACCGGATTGAGCTGATCGAGTGGCTCAGGATTCACACCACGAACCTTGCCCGATGCCGGGTCATGAAGAAAAAAAAGCACCTTCCCGACATCGAAAAGAATCCGCAGGCAAAGGCCTATAGATTGCAACAAGGCATTAATATGGCCGGTCTTGGGGAGATACTGTAATACGCCACTCAAAATGGCGAGATTGCGGATCTCATTGCCGAACGTGTTTTCCATGGCGGGAAAAAACGGTGCCGTGGGACTCCCCTCATCTTCTTTCGTACCGGCGTCAGGCTCTGGAGAATCCAGCACTACGCCGACAATGTCCGTTATCTCTTTTTGTGTCTGAAGCTCAAGATCGGCGAGAACCCCCTGGGTCAGGCCGAAAAGTTTCTGGGCGGCATCAAGAGGATCAGCGCTTCTCTCCCCCTTTTCCGCCGTGAGAGCACTTGCAAGATAAAGAATTTTCGCCAGGTGCGGCACGTCGAGGAGCTGTTCCAGGGGTTCGTGATGGTAGCGTATCGCATTGGCAAGAATAGGATTGATATTCCAGCGTTCGATTAGCCAGGCGCCCATCTCGTTGTGTGTGACGCCAAAGTGTTTCAGCTCAAGTTTAAGAAGGATCTCCCCAGTTTCTGCATCAGCTTGTATCTGACGGTATTGGACAGGGTCGCCCTGGAGAAAAAAAAGCTTGCCGATATGGTGGAGAAGACCGGAAAGATAGGCTTCTTCAGGATAGCGGTATCCAGTGAGAATTGCAATAAGCCGTGCAGCGATGGCACTTACAAGGCAATGACGCCAGAAGGTCCTGAGCTCCCTAGCCGTAGGCCCGTTAAACCGGGCAAAAAATTGCTGAACTACCGCACTCACCGAAATGGTCTTGACTGCCTCGGTGCCGAGCATGACAAGGGCCTCATCGATGTTCCTAGGCCTTTTCCGGCGCAGATAGAAAGGGGAACTTGCGGCGTGGAGTATCTTTGCGGCAAGTGCCGGGTCTTTGTTTATGATCGTTGCGAGATCCCCAAACCTTATTTCTTCCTGGCGTAGACTCGCGAGAAGCTCATGAAGGATTTCGGGGACTGACGGCAATTGCGCCGTTATGCCTTTTGCTAAGAACCTGGGAGGTATCGTAACCACTGATGCTTTTCCTCAAGCCGCTGGATGATTATGCATTTTTCCGGTCAGCCAGGCAAGCTCTTAAATCACAAGGGGTTTTTAAGAGAAAGGCCTGATGCCGTACTGATTAATATTTTGGTCGGTAATCCGGTTCCGCCTCGAAAACCTTTTGCTCGAAGACAAGGGCGAAAACTTTTAGAATGGAATATAAGGTCTACTCCGTGCCTGCGTCAATAATAGGTTTAGCGAGGGGAGGGAGTTAGTTTAATAGTTTAAGGCGACAATGAGGGACAACCTAAATAATTAAATAACCTGATCTGCTCCAATACATCGTGTTTGCGGGTCAGAATAGCGATTGGGCGTGGAATCAGAAACGAAGATGAGACAGAATAATGTGGAGCTTACTCGTTCCACCAAACGCCTCCTGACAAGACGTTCTACCGGATCGCCCAAAAATCGCGCTTCCCGGTGAGCTTGATTGTCGTAATCAATGACCCAGGCGAGCATGGCCGACCTTTACTTCGTGAAGGAACGGATCGCTACTACGTTGAGAATTTCCTGGAGGGTCTCGATTCCCCGGGTGAATGGTACTTCGACCGGACGACCGGGGACCTCTATTACTGGCCCCTGCCGGACCGGCCCGTCTAGCAGAGCGAGTTCATCGAGCCGTTCTAAGTGACGACATCGAAAGCCCGCGGCCCCTCGCCCAACGTCAAAACAACCCGGCAAGCGGTTTATTTTGACGTCGGCCTGAATGGAAAACGAAGCACAAGGAGATGTTCAAATGTCACGAGTAAGCTACTTCGATGTGAGTGCCGACAATCCTGATCGTGCAATGAACTTCTATAAACAAGTTTTCGGATGGCGATTTGAGAAATGGAATGGACCGTTCGATTACTGGCTCATTATGACAGGAAACCCGAACGAACCAGGAATCGATGGTGGTACCGCACAGAGAACGGATCCGAACTCTCGGATCATAAATTTCATCGACGTGGCCTCCGTCGATGAATGTAGAACAAAAGTAACTACGAATGGTGGTACGGTACTACAAGAGAAGCAGTCAATCCCTGGAGTGAGGTACATCTTGGATAATTACTGCCCTAATTTCCTCCAAGCTAAAAAGAAGTAAAGAACGATATGAAACTACCCATCTTTCAAATTGACGTATTCACTGACAGGCTGTTTCACGGGAATCCGGCTGCGGTGGTAGTTCTGCCGGAGTGGATCCCCGATGGAACTCTGCAAGCGATTGCCCAGGAAAACAACCTCGCTGAGACCGCGTTCGTCGTTCCCCGGCACGAGATCTTTGATCTTAGGTGGTTTACCCCCGAAGTCGAAATAGACCTTTGCGGTCACGCGACCCTCGCGAGCGCGCACGTCATGTTCAATTACGGATACACGACGAGGACGGAAGTTGTCTTTCGATACCAAGGAGGCACCCTAACCGTCACCCGCGAAAAGGATCTCCTGGCAATGGATTTCCCAGCACGCCCGCCTACTCAAATCGCATTAAACCTGGCAGTTACGCACGCGCTCGGAGCAACACCTTCGGAACTGCATCAGTCACGAGATCTTCTCGCGGTCTTCGATCGCCAAGCAGACATCGAGAGCCTATGCCCGGATTTTGCGGCACTTGCCAGACTCGATACATTCGCCGTCATCGCTTCTGCGCCTGGGGAGAAATGTGACTTCGTGTCTCGGTTCTTCGCCCCGGCCGCGGGTGTTCTCGAGGACCCTGCGACGGGTTCGTCGCATTGTACCCTCGTGCCATACTGGAGCAATCGCTTGGGTAAACGCACACTCCACGCGTTGCAACTCTCCAGAAGAGGGGGGGAGTTATTCTGCGAGCACCAAGGTGACCGAATCAAGATCTCCGGACGAGTGGTTGAATACCTCTGCGGAGAAATCTTTGTGTGAGTCTTTCTTTGCGGTCTAACTGGTCCGCTACATCCACCTTATCCAGTACGGGCCGACATGGTCAAAGACCCTGAGGAATACTCCTGGAGCGGGCATCTGACCCCTGCTAGAACCGCAGAATGCCTTTCAATTCGACATTCTGCGGTTCGCCTTCCATCTTCACGGTAAAGATCCACCTATCTAGCGGCCGGAATCTTCTGTTTATTAACGGGCACCATGGTCGCTGCCGCCTGCTGGTCCTGCCGGAGGCGGTGTCGCAGGTGCCGGCGGCATCTCCGGCGGTCCGGATAATGCCTCGGGCAGTGGAATTGGCGGGACCGACGTACTCGGCATTGTTACGGGCGGCAAGTCAGGCGCAACCGGCACAGCCACGGGTGGTGTTGTTACCGGCGGTATCTCCGGAGGCGCGGGTAGCGCCTCGACAGGAGGAGTCGGCGGAGTTGGCGGGGTCGGCATGGCCTCAAGCGGTGGGGCTGGCGCAACCGGCACGGCCTCAGTCGGGGTTGTCGGCGGCATCTCCGCCTGAGGCCCGGAGACCGCCTCGGCCGGTTGAGGTGGCGATGGCAACGGCATTGGTGGGGCCGGCTTGCTCGGCGCTGCCATTGTCGGGGTCTCCTGTTTAGTCTCCTGTTTGGCCGGGGCCGTTTTCTCGGCTTCCTTTTGCTGACAGGAGGTCATGGTCAATCCGGAAATCAGAAACAAGGCTGCGGCTGCCAATATCAAAGATCTTTTCATCCTAATCCTCCTCATATGCTTTGTTGAACTCTTAGAAAACTTGCTGCTCATCCAATACTTTAGTTATTGAAAATCGTTCGCCATATTTCAAGTCTTTTCTGAGAACTGAGCAAAAAAACATGTATATTCGATTTTCCTGGTCCCGGCTGCAAAATTTTTCGACCTGTGCGGGTAGCCCCAAAGGGGCATGACATACCAGCCCAGGGCAACGCCCTGGGTTAGAAACGGACCACAGATTATAGCCCTGTAAGGGCGTGACATAGTTTGTTGTCATCCCTTTCTTGTGTCACGCCCTTGTATGGTGTTTTTAAGAAAGAAA
>CAZDYX010000017.1:0-946 GCA_964509775.1 uncultured Desulfobulbia bacterium
AAGAACTGGTCGATGAGGAACTAGTCGATGAAGAACCGGCCGTTGACAAAGTCCTTGAACCGGTCGAGGAAGTAGAGTCCCTGGAGGTTCCGGAGGCCTCGGATGCTGAGGTGGTTGATTCCGTGGTCGAGGAGCTCGAAGAAGAGCTTGCCGAGGACCTTGAGGAGATTGAACTTGATGAGGCACCGGCCCAGGAAGAACTTGAGGTCGCTGGCAATGAATCCCCGGAGGTCCTCGAGGAACCGGTCGATGAAGAACTGGCCGTTGATGAAATCCTTGAACCGGTCGAGGAAATAGAGGCCCTGGAGGTTCAGGAAGTCCTGGAGGTTCCGGAGGCCCCGGATACCGAGGTGGTTGATTCCCTGGTCGAGGAACTCGAAGAAGAGCTTGCCGAGGACCTTGAGGAGATTGAGGTTGAAGAGGCACCGGCACAGGAAAAACTTGAGGCCGTTGGCGATGAATCCCCGGAGGTCCTAGAGAAACCGGTCGATGATGAAGTCCTTGAATCTGTCGAGAAAGAAGAAGGCCTTGGGGATAAAGCAGCGGGTTTGACCGACACGGTATCCCCTCCCCTGCCGGGCACCGGAGAACAAAAAATTGACCATGGAATCGGCAAGAGAAAACCGCGCCTCCTTGAAGTCCTTTCCCAGTATCTTGAACCAACAGATCCAGAGGAGAACAAAAAACTTTCAGATGTGGAAGAGGATTATGTGGCTGAAATCCTTTCCCGCTTTACACCAAGGTTTATCCATGTGCCAGAGGGCCTTTATTGGGTTGGCAGTAAATTTCCGCGGCTTTTTGAGGTTCAACAAAAACAGGTAGAACTTAAGGCGTTTTATATTGGCCAATATGCTGTGACCAATGACCTCTTTGAGCTTTTCGTCCGCGATACCGGTTATGAGACCGATGCGGAAATAGCAGGATACGGAGTCGTGCACGAAGGACG
>CAZDYX010000017.1:956-4576 GCA_964509775.1 uncultured Desulfobulbia bacterium
AGGCAAATACAGACTTGAGAACGGGCAGGGCAACCTTGACCATCAACCGTACCACCTCGACAAAACGGATTGAGGGTGCAAACTGGCGTCATCCCTTCGGCCCGGGCAGTTCCCTGGAGAAAAAACACAATCATCCTGTGGTTCAGGTCAGCCGCAGGGACGCCATCGCCTTTGCTTCCTGGGCCGGCAAACGGCTGCCTACCGAGGAAGAATGGGAGGCAGCGGCTAGAGGAGCGGACGAACGGCTCTTTCCCTGGGGAGATTTATGGCTGGAAAAACTGGGCAACTTTGAGTCATCGCGTCTCGGAGACACCACAGCGGTAAACCGATACGGCAAGGACGCCGCCAGTCCCTTTGGAGTCTTTGATCTGCTTGGCAATGTCTTTGAATGGACCGCTTCGCCGTTCAATAATCAATCTACGAATGGCAATCTGAAGACAGGCATGCGTTATGTTGTGCTCAAGGGTGGCTGTTGGACATCAAAACAGGTAATTCCCGTAAGCTTTCGGCTCGTTGAACCGGAATACCACTGGTCCAATATTATCGGATTCAGATGTGCGGTGTGACCTGGCAACATCTCATTGTAACGGATTTTGGAGAGGAAGTTGATCGTCGGGTTACGGCAAAAAACGCCAAATCAGACCTGCACCCCTGATCGTCTGAAATGAAATTATCTGGCCCCGTGCCTCGTTTGCTTATCGATTATTCGGACCAAAACCATTCTCTCTTTGACGTCTTGCTTTTCTTTATGGTAGATATGGGAGACCCTATGCCTGAAAATTCTCGCGGCGCCGGGGAGAAAATGATGGCCCGTGCATGCCGGAAATTCGAACAAAGGAAGGAGAGAAGACGCTGATGTTCGTCCTTCTGCGCCTCTACCTGGCGCGCCTGCTCCATGCGAAGACGACTTGGCTGCGTCTGGCAATACTGCTCGTCGTCCTTCTTCTTTATGGCGCCACCGCCTTCCATCTTTTCGAATCGCCACAGAATCCGGATTTGCGCTGGAGCGATGGCCTCTGGTACTCGCTGGTAACCATGACCACGGTCGGCTACGGCGATTATTTCCCGAAAACCGGCGCCGGCCGCCTTTTTGTGGGGGCGCCGCTTATGTTTATCGGTATCGGATTACTCGGCTACGTCCTCTCGGTCATCGCCACAGCCCTGGTAGTCGCGAAAAACAAGGAAATGAAAGGCATGGGCATATTCAAAGGCATCGGGCATATCGTCATTTTCAATTATCCCAGTCTGGTGAAGGTCGAACGGATTATCACCGAACTGCGGCTTGACCCGGCTGTGGGCCCTAATACCGCAGTGGTCCTGGTCGATGAAGATCTTCAGGAAACTTCCGCGGAACTGCTGTACCATGAGGTCTTCTTTGTCCGGGGCATCCCCACCCGGGACGAGACCCTGGTCCGGGCCGGCATCGACCGGGCTTGCCATGCCGTTATCCTCTGCAAGACGCCGGGCGATCCCCGCTCCGATAGCCTGAACGTCACCATCACCCTGGCCATCGAGGCCCGCAACAAGAAAATCCATACCGTGGTCGAATGCGTGGATCCATCCACCGAGGAACTGCTTCGCAAGGCCGGCTGTGACCGGATTGTATGTCTTTCCCGCTTCGATGCCCATTTTCTGAGTCAGGAACTCCTGAACCCCGGCGTGCAGGAGGTTATAGACGAACTGTTGAGCAGCGCCTGCGGCCATCAGATCTATCTCACCTCGCTTCGCCTCAGCCGATTGGCCTCCTTCGCCGACCTGACCGTTGTCTGCTCGGCCCAGGGCCATCTGGTCATCGGCATCCGTCGCTCCGGCAAGGTCCATCTGAACCTGGGCGGCGATTTCCGTCTCGCGAAGGAGGATCATGCCATTACCATCGGAGCAAGCCGGCCTGGTCCATTTGACATACCCTGAGTAAGGTCGGCTGAAAGCCAACTCGCCCAAGCCCTTTAAAGGAGGTGTACCTTGAAACGATCCCGACGAATCGCCCTTACCATCATGGCCTCGCTCGCCCTGACCGCCTGTGATGACGATCAATCCACTTTACAAGCCCTTTACAACAGTCAACAGGAATGTATCGAGGATTGGGGCATTGACGAGTGCGAGGCCGATGACGATAGTCACTGGCACGGACCCCACTATTACTACCATAACGGCCGGCATCACTATTATTCGAAAAAGGCTGGCGGGGCCAGCGTGCCGGTGGCGGACAGCTCCAGCATCTCAAAACTTTCTGCGGGAGCTGCTCCGACCCACGCCACTTCCACCCGGGCCACCAGCGTGTCCCGGGGCGGCTTCGGCTCCTCCGCCTCCACGCACGGGTCCTCGTCATGAAGCGGCGAACCGTTACAAAACGGGACAACTGGCAGCAACGCCTTGACGATATGGGCTTTTCCTTTCACTCCATGGACGGGCTGTACTGGCGGGAAGGGGTTTATTACGAATTCTCGGCCGCAGAGATCGACGCTATCGAGGATACCACTGCCAATCTGCACGACATGTGTCTTGAGGCGGTGAAGCATGTGTTCCGGCACGATCTCCTCGGCCGGCTGGGCATCCCGGAATCATGTATCCCCCTGGTCCGCCGGTCCTGGGAACGTCGCGATTGCTCCCTCTATGGTCGGTTCGATTTTGTCCGTGACGCTGGGGGAGGCATCAAGCTCCTGGAATACAACGCCGATACGCCCACCTCGCTTTTCGAATCGTCCATTGCCCAGTGGGTCTGGCTCAATGACCTTTTCCCGGGATATGACCAGTTCAATTCCATCCACGAAAAACTGGCCGAGGCCTTCGGGGCCATCAAGACCGGGATGCCTGCTGAAGCGCCTTTGTATTTCTCCTGTGTCCGTGACCACGAGGAGGACCTCGTCACCGTAGAGTATCTCCGGGACGTGGCCATCCAATCCGGTATCGACGGCCGCCATATCTTTATCGAGGAACTCGGTTACCATGCCGGAACGGCCCGGTTCTGCGACCTTGACAACGAGCCCATCGAGTACTTTTTCAAGCTCTATCCGTGGGAATGGCTGCTCGCGGATGATTTCGGCCGCTATCTGCTGGCCGAGCCGTTCCGGCTCATCCTGGAGCCGGCCTGGAAGCTCGTGCTCGCCAGTAAGGGCATCCTGGCCATCCTCTGGGAGTTGTTTCCCGGCCACCCCAACCTGCTGCCTGCCTCGCTGACCGCGCCGAAGGGGGTTGGCCGCCTGGTACGAAAACCGTTTTTTTCCCGGGAAGGGGCAAACATTGCCGTCATGGAGGGAGACCGGGTCCTCGATGAGACCGGCGGAAAATACGGTATGGAGGGCTTTGTCTATCAGGAGTACCAAGAGCTTCCCCTTTTCGACGACCAGTATGCCCTGGTCGGCTCATGGATCGTGGATGGCCGGCCTGCCGGCATAGGCATCCGGGAGGACACCAGCCCGATCACCAGAAATTCTTCAACCTTCGTGCCCCACCTGTTCAAACCCTAACCAAATCAAGAGAGAGGATTGCCATGAATGTCGCGATCAACCTGGCCGGCCTTACAAGCTTCACCGTCTATTTCGGCACCTCGGTGCTGCTCCTCGCCCTGTTTGTCTTCATTTACACCCATGTCACCCCCTACCGCGAGTTCGCCCTGATCG
>CAZDYX010000017.1:4586-9782 GCA_964509775.1 uncultured Desulfobulbia bacterium
TGGCCGCCTCCTGCAGTCTGGGCGGGGCCCTCATCGGTTTTGCCCAGCCCCTGGCCAGCGCCGTTGCCCATAGTGTCGATATCGTTGACATGATCCTTTGGGGGGGCATTGCCCTGGTCGTTCAGATCTTGACCTTTCTGGCGGTTCGCGTCATCTTTCCGAGGCTGGTTGCCGATATCCCGGCCGGCAAGGTTTCTAAAGGCATTTTCTTAGGGGTGGTCTCCATCGTGGTCGGAATGCTTAACGCCGCCTGTTTAACATATTAGGTTTACAGTCTTGGCCGAAATTTCTACCTTTGCGCTCCCGGATGTGTTGCTCATCCTTGGCACTGACCTCTCCGGTAAAAACCATGTCGCGAACCTTTTGGCCGACATTGCCAGGGACCGGGGCTGCCGGGTGGAAAAACGGCAGGGCGCCTTCGCAGCCCAGCCGACCAGGCTCCTCACTTCGGAGGAGAAGGGGGCCATGCGTTTGCTGGCGGAGTGGGCTTACCTCGCAACCTTGCCCCTGCACCGTTTTCTGATCCCCTTTATGGTGAACCTGCTGGTCCGGATGGACCTAAGGGCCTTCCAACGGCCGCCGGACTCGGTGCTCATTGTCATCAGTCATACCGCCCTGCGCCTTCTGGCCCTCTATCTGGGCTGCACCTTCCAAGATGAAGCTGCCATCCGCCTCCCGGCCTTTCTGGATCGAACCTTGCGGGAAATAACGCCGTGCACCGGGGCCAGGGCCATTGTCCTGGATATAGACCATGCTGTCCGCCGACAGCGCATGGCCGGACGCGCGGCCCGGGGGAAGGCAGACCCCTTTGATCGCTACATGGAAAAGGACGATGTCCGTTCAGAGCGGATAGAGGCCTTTCTGGTCTGGCTGGGAATTTACTATTTTGGGGCAGTCCGCCTGGAAAACAACGACAGCTCCGACCTCGACCTACTGGAGCGTTTCCAGCAGGCCCTGGCGTCAAGCCGATTTTTCTTTTCAGCCTAAAAAACCGGGAGCCTTACCCTCTTACACACCGCCCTCACTTCATCATAGACCTGCTGCGACTTCTCTTCATACCGTCTGGAAAAATGGAAAGGCACCAGTTGTTCCACACCTGCGGTGCGCGCAATTTCTCCACAGGCATGCGTTGTCAGATGGCCGCTCAGCTCGGAATATTGTTTGTCTGCTGCAAGAAAGGCCGCTTCACAAAAAAAGACATGTGCACCCTGGGCAAGTACGGACAGTTTTTCCCGATTGGCCCCGGTATCGCTAAGATCTGTGGCATAGGCCAGCTTTCGGGCCGGCGTGACCTGGATTAGTTCATCAACGAGGCTCCCGGCGGGAGCTTTGGAGCCGTCGGGCAAACGGATAATCGCCTGCCAATCGGCTGCCACAATCCGTTCTTTAAGTTCCCCAAGCCAGGGCCCGGGAGCCAGGTTACGTTCGAGCAGACGTTCCTTTAAGACATTTAATTTGGGCGCCAGCTCAAGACGATACGCCAGGACCGGAATACCTTCGTGTGCCAGGGTAACGGCCCGAACCTTACAGTCCGAATCGTCAAGCAGGAGGCCGCCTGGAGCCGGTCGGTCGTCGAACGGCGTTTTTCCAATTCTTCCGGCCTGTAGTCCATACACGAGGAGATGTTCATCATGGAGTTCGCCGACCTCGAACCGCGGCCCGCCCTCGCCGATCCGGTCCCAATGGATGCCGTTGATCAGACTGGCGATACGGTCCGACAGTCCCGGAGTTCCGAACATCCGGCACGACTTAGTCACGCCGATCCGGGAGCGCAGCAGCCAGAGAAATCCGTAGATGTGATCGATGTGGGCGTGGCTGATAAACACATCGGTGACCTGGTGGGCAAGGCGGGCCGGCAGCCGTCCGCCTTCCCCGAGATCGAAGAGGAAGGAGCGCTTCCGGTTATGGAGGCGCAGATGGAGAAGCGGGTCCCCGAATACCCCGTTCACCAGAATGGCGGTAGCGTCTCCGATCCGGATCACCGGAATGGGGCCGGTTATTTTTTCAGTGGAGGGATAGGGCGTAACATCCGGCGGCGGCGCGGATCGCAGGCTAAACTCCCCTGCGGGCTTGAACGTTGTCAGCAAGCCTTGCTCGTTTCTATAAGAATCACGGACCAGGACCTGATCAGGGATCTCCTTAGTATCGGCTATCCGGACCTTAAAAATATTTTTACTTACGCCCAGGATTTCGCCCATGGCAAGGGTTCGCTCATCTTTAAGCAGAGCGACCTGCCGCCCCTGCCAATCATGGACTGCGTCCGGGGGCGGAGGGGTCCCGGTTAAGAGCGTCTCGGGAACCGTAATGACCCTAACTTCTGCCTGGCGCAGATATACATCCCACAATCGGGTACGCTGCCGGGCCCGTTGTCGCTTCCGGGGCGGGCGGGCGTTTGCTGAGGGCTGCACGAAAACAACCGCCCGGCCGATTGTTGCAAGCTCATTTGCCACCGGCAACCTTTCGATGTCGCGGCTCAGCACCAGAACAGTATCTATGGCTGCCGCTTCGACAAGTCCCGTTAATAACTCCGCTCCGGCAACGCCGCGGACAATGCCGGGCGCGTCAACCAGTACCATGCCCGACGCAAGACTTTTGGCCAACCGCCGAACAGCCGATACCAGGGGGAGGCGGAACCGGCCGGCATCCAGGGTGCAAAGCGCTTCAAACGCCAGCAACTGCCAGCCGTCATTGTGCCACCTTCCCAGGCAGACGGCCCCTGGTATGCCAAAGGAGGGGGAACCAGGGTCAGCACCGATGCACAGGCATGAACGACCGGCCTTGGCAAACACCCCGGCCAGATCAGCAGCGAGCGTTGATTTGCCGATGCCGCTCTCCCCTACAAGCAGGATCCGTTGATCCGCGGCAGATACCCGGTCCGCGATCAGCTCCGGTGAATAGTCGATAGCTGCACGCATATCCGAAGTCAAGGGTAAATCCCTCATCATTTCATGCCCGTTGAAACAGGCATCCACGGGCCTCCATATTGGTTTATTCTATTAAAACGATGTTGTATAGAAAAGAGGAAACAGCTTTTACAATGAACAATGATCAGTTATCAATTATGCTGCTTTCAACCCCCCTTGATTATTGTGCTGAATTAACCTTGCATTTTTAAAGACGCTACTTTATTTTGCAAGGTATGAAAAGGGATTGTTTTGATCTCCTCGAAGAGTTATTGGGGTATTTCTCCGGTGTCGTCGTTATCGGGGTACGACAGTGCGGCAAGACTACGTTACTGCGGCAATTGCCTCCGGGATGGCGGATATACGATCTTGAAAAGGGGAGTGACTATAAGATCATCTCCCAGGATTGCGATCTTTTTTTTCGCTTGAACAGTAAGGGCGTCGCCATTGACGAGGGTCAGCTCCTGCCGGAGTTGTTTCCGGCGTTAAGGGTGGCAATCGATCGAGAGCGTGAACGGCCAGGCCGATTCATTGTTACCGGGTCAAGTTCCCCCGAGCTTCTGAGCGCCATTGCGGAAAGCCTGGCTGGTCGTGTCGCCGTTATCGAACTGTCCCCCTTCAGCCCGTCAGAGGCGTTTGGACTTAAGCGGTCCGATTTCTATCAACTGGTCATCGACAGACAGGACCAGGAATCATTTTTTTCCCTGGAAAACAGGATCAAGATTGACGAACTCCACGACTTCTGGTTTCGGGGCGGCTATCCTGAGCCGTGGTTAAAAAACAACCCGAGATTTTCGGAACTTTGGATGCAGAATTATGTTCAGAACTATCTGGGACGGGATATTCTGCGCCTTTTCCCTGGTTTGAACAACCAGAAATTCAGACTGTTTCTGGAGATGCTGGGAAACCTTTCGGGCAGCATTATCAACTATGCCGACGTAGCCCGGGCCATTGGCGTCTCGCAGCCGACCGCGCGGGAGTACTTTCGAATAGCGCATGGCACGTTTTTATGGCGGCATATTCCATCTTTTGAAAAGAATCCCGCCAAACGAATTGTCAAGCATCCCAAGGGGTATCTGCGCGATACCGGCCTACTGCATTTCCTGCTGCACGTAAACCGGCCGGATCTCCTGCTGGCGCATCCAATTATGGGCAAATCCTGGGAATCCATGGTGGTGGAAATGTTGTTGCGCGGCTTTCATTCCCTGGGCGTGGCGTTTGAATATTATCACTACCGGACCAGCGGCGGAGCAGAGGTGGATCTGGTGCTGGAAGGGAAATTCGGGCTGGTGCCGATTGAAATCAAGTACGGCCAGCAGGTGTCGCTCAAAGACCTGCGGGGGATTCGTGATTTTATCGAGGAAAGGGACTGCCGGCTTGGCTTTGTGATCAGCAATGACGAGCACGTCAGACGTTATGACGAAAGATTGATCGGAATCCCCTGCGGTTGTTTGTAGGTAACCACTCAGGTTGTTTAGACTGTAGGTTTACAGGCTGTAGGTCAGGACAGGAAAAGAGAATATGCACAGAGGTCAAAGGTTCGCCCTGCTGCACAGGATGAATCAGGATGTCCAAGGCCTTTGACGGTGACCTCCTTTTCCTCCTACAGCCTAAACTCCTACAGCCTATCCCCCTGAGTAGTTACGTTTGTAACCAGTGATCGCTCAGGAAATATAGGTAATATCTCCCCGGAATTTTTCAAAAAGAGGGCTATAAATAATGCCGCCCAAAAACGGAAATTCTAAGTCTCTTGAATCCTGGATCTGGGATGCTGCCTGTTCGATACGAGGGGCCAAGGATGCGCCGAAATACAAGGACTTTATCCTGCCGCTCATTTTCACCAAGCGGCTTTGTGATGTTTTTGATGATGAATTGAACCGGATCGCCAAAGAGGTCGGTTCGCGCAAGAAGGCCTTTCAGCTTGCCAAGGCAGACCACAAGCTGGTGCGTTTCTACTTGCCTTTGGTTCCTGAAGATCCCGAGAAAAAAGAGGTCTGGTCGATCATTCGCAAGCTCTCGGACAAGATCGGGGAGCAGCTCACCACCCTGCTGCGCGAAATCGCCAAGGTGAACCCGCTTTTGAGCGGCATCATCGACCGGGTGGATTTCAATGCCACCACCCACGGCCAGCGTGATCTGGATGATGACCGCCTCTCAAACCTCATCGAGGCCATCAGCACCAAGCGTCTCGGTTTGGAAGACGTGGAGCCGGACATAATCGGCAAAAGCTACGAATACCTTATCCGTAAATTTGCCGAGGGCAGCGGGCAGAGTGCGGGCGAGTTCTACACCC
>CAZDYX010000017.1:9792-17784 GCA_964509775.1 uncultured Desulfobulbia bacterium
CCGCCGGAAGTCGGCATGATCATGGCCAAGGTCATGGATGCCGAACCCGGCATGGAAATTTACGACCCCTGCTGCGGCTCCGGCGGACTGCTCATCAAGTGCGAGTTTACCATGGAGGAAAAGATGAACCTCCGGAGCAAAAAGAAGTATGCGCCACTCAAGCTCTTCGGGCAGGAATATATCGCCGATACCTGGGCCATGGCCAACATGAACATGATCATTCATGACATGGAGGGTGTGATTGAAATCGGCGACACCTTTAAGAATCCCAAATTCCGTAAGGGCGGCCGCCTGCGCACCTTTAACCGGGTGGTGGCCAATCCCATGTGGAATCAGGACTGGTTCACCGAGGCCGATTACGACAACGACGAGCTGGACCGATTCCCGGCCGGAGCCGGGTTCCCCGGCAAATCCTCCGCCGACTGGGGATGGGTGCAGCATATGCACGCCAGTCTCAATGATAAGGGGCGGGCCGCGGTGGTACTCGATACCGGGGCTGCCTCGCGCGGTTCGGGCAACGCCGGGACCAATAAGGAAAAAACCGTGCGTCAGTGGTTCGTGGACAACGATCTGATCGAGAGCGTCCTCTACCTGCCGGAAAACCTTTTTTACAATACCTCGGCCCCTGGTATCGTCATCTTTCTCAACAAGTCCAAGGCGAAAGATCGGCAGGGCAAGATCTTTCTGGTCAACGCCAGCCAGATCTTTGAAAAAGGTGATCCCAAGAACTTCATCCCGGCTGACGGTATCGAGCACATCGCCGAGACCCTCCTTCACTGGAAGGAAGAGGAAAAACTGAGCCGCATCGTCGATCATACCGAATTGAAAAAAAACGACTACAACATCTCACCCAGCCGCTACATCCACACCAGTGATGCCGAAACCTACCGCCCCCTCGCCGAGATTGTGGAGGAGCTGGCAGCGATTGAGGCCGAGGCCAAAGAGACGGATGCGGCGTTGAAGATAATTCTCAAGAAAATAGGCATCGGAACATGAAACTGCGCATATTCATCAGCAGTGTTCAAAAGGAGTTTGCTGACGAGCGAAGTATCCTCAGCAACTATCTTGCAGGTGATCCCTTACTCAGTCGATTCTTTGATGTCTTTCTTTTTGAAAAGCTGCCCGCCGCCGATCAACGCCCGGATCAGGTCTATCTCGACGAAGTCGCCAGGTGTGATATTTACCTCGGATTGTTCGGCAACGATTACGGCTCGGAGAACCCCGACGGTTTTTCTCCAACCCACCTTGAATTCAACGAGGCCACGCGGCGCGGCAAGGAACGTCTCATTTTCGTCAAGGGCGCAAAGGATGATGATAAGTCCCCGAAGATGCGAGCTCTGCTCTCCGCCGCCGGATCGCAGCTCATCCGTCGTCGCTTTACCTCTGCGGACGAACTGACCTCGGCGGTTTATGCCAGCCTTGTCCAACGGTTGGACCGAATAGGTGCCATTCAGTCCTTGCCTTTTGATGAGAGGTTGTGCCCCGAAGCCGAGATCGACGACCTCGACTCCAAGGCGATCCAACGATTTATTCGTTTGGCGAACCGCAAGCGACAGTTTTCGCTATCTGATACGACACCGGTCCACGATATTCTTGCGCACCTGAATATGCTTCGGAATGGGCAACCCACCCTTGCCGCGGCGCTACTGTTCGCAAAGAGCCCACAGCGGTTTGTTGCCTCTTCCGAGATCCGGTGCATGCATTTCCATGGAACATCTGTCCAGCGCCCGGCCCCGTATTACCAAATCTTCAAAGGCAATCTTTTTGAGCAGGTTGATCAGGCCGTCGATTTTGTGCTCTCTAAAATAGACCTGGGCGTGGGCACCCGTGTAGAAGGCACACAAGCACCCACCCGTTACGAGATTCCGCCCGATGTGATTCGCGAGGCTATCGTTAATGCCGTTGCCCATCGGGACTATATTCAGCAGGGGGCCACTCAGGTGTCCGTCTTCGCGGATCGGCTCGAATTCTGGAACCCGGGAGAACTCCTTGCCCCCCTGACCATCGACCAGCTTAGGCGGCCGCACCGTTCCTTGACCCGCAATGCCCGCGTTTGTGAAGGACTCTACCTGGCCGGATACATCGAAAAGTTCGGCACCGGCACACTCATGATGATTCAGAAAAGCATCGAGCATGCCCTGCCGGAACCCGATTTCTACCAGCAACCCGGCGAGTTCATCGTGACGATCTGGCGCGATTGGCTCACCGAACGGGTGCTTCCAGAACTCCAACTGAATGGCCGCCAGCTTGCCGCCATTCCCCACCTGAAAATGAGCCGCCGGATCACCAATGCTGAATACCGGAAACTGACCGGTGCGATTGCCAAAACGGCCACGCGGGATCTTGACGATTTCGTCGCCAAGGGCGTGCTGGAGATATCCGCCAAGAGGGGACGAGGTACCGCTTATAACTTGATGACAAAACGGGACATAAATAGGACAAATAAGACATCGCCCGCTGGCAGCGAGGCGGGAAAAGCCTCAGAAATGGTTCAATCGGCTCATAAGGGAACCAAGTTGGCACTAAGTGGGCACCAAGTCGAAATCCTCCGCAACTGCCTGATTCCCTGTGCAGTCAAAGAGCTTATAAAGATTGCCGGACGGTCGGACCGCACCAAGTTCCGGAACCAAGTCCTAAAACCACTACTCGAAGAGGACCTGCTCGAAATGACTATTCCGGACAAGCCGAAGAGCAGTAAGCAGCGGTACCGGTTGACTTCCAAAGGCCGGGCTGTGCTTGATGAAGTTGAAAAGGAAGGAGGACGGGCATAAGTTTTTTCAAGAAGATGGGCATCGGAAACAGGACATAACTAGGACAAACGAGACACCCGGGAAACGGGACAAAAACAGGACAAACAAGACATCGCCAGTCACCAAACAAGTCGAAGCCTAAGAGGTCCAAGTCGCCGAACCAGTCACGCCACCAGTTACGCCACCAGTCACGCCACCAGTTAACGAGTATGTCAGACGACTACTTCAATTGCTTGGCCAAAGAGGTGAGATAGGGAATGTGGATATCCGAGAATCCTTCAAACTCAAGGATCGTCGTCGGCTCAGGGAAACCTATATCAATCCGGCATTGAATGATGGGCTTATCGAAATGACAATCCCGGACAAGCCAAGAAGCAGCAGGCAGAAGTACCGGTTGACCGAGAAAGGGCGGGAAATGCTTGAGGCGTTAGAGAAGGAAGGAGGGGCAAAGTGAATATCGAAGCCTTCCAATTCCCGTCCGATTGGGAATTGTGTCGAATTAGTGATGCATACGACTTCACGAAGAAGCCGCGAGGTCTCGATCTGAAAAAGAACGGTGACGAGATCCCGTTTTTCACGATGGACCAGATTCCCCTTGGAAAGATTCGAGTATCGAAGTTCACGCTCAAACCCGCTGACAAAATTGGTAGCGGGACGTATGTGGAAAACGGCGATGTGATGGTCGCCAAAATTACTCCTTCCTTCGAGAACGGGAAACAAGCTATCGTTGACATAAAAACCGATTTCGCTTATGCAACCACTGAGGTCATCCCGCTTCGTGGTATTGCAAAAAAGTCGGACAACCTTTTCCTGTTCTTCTTCCTCTTACATCCCGAGGTGCGCTCCGATCTCGCCGGTAAGATGGAGGGAAGCACCGGCCGGCAACGTTTGAGTAAAACCGTTCTTGGCGAGCGCCTTATACCACTCCCCCCGCTCCCCGAGCAGAAGAAGATCGCGTACATCCTTTCGACGGTGCAACGGGCGATTGAGGCGCAGCAGCGGATCATTGTCACCACCACCGAGCTGAAAAAGGCCCTCATGCAAAAGCTCTTTACCGAAGGGCTCAGGGGCGAACCCCAAAAACAAACAGAAATCGGCCTGGTTCCCGAAAGCTGGGAGGTGGTTCCGCTAGGTTCAATCGCGAAGGTCGGAAACGGTTCTACGCCCAAACGTGCCAACGAAGCATACTGGAAAGACGGCACCATCCCTTGGCTGAATAGCACAAAAATACATGACCGATTCATCACGGAGGCGGATCAATTCGTTACACCATTAGCGATCAAAGAATGCCATTTGCCCCGCGTTGCGCCTTATAGCCTTCTCATTGCGATCACCGGCCAAGGAAAGACCCTCGGGAATTCAGCTCTGACACGATTCGAGACCTGCATCAATCAGCACCTCGCATACGCGCAGTTTCAAACCGATGACGTCGTCCCTGACTTCGTGCTTTGGTTCATGCAGACGCGTTATGACTTCCTACGTTCGATTGCACAAGCGGGTGGGAGCACGAAGGGCGCACTCACCTGCGGCTACCTCAAGACGCACCCGATTCCGATTCCCGAGAAGGACGAACAAACAGAAATCGTCAACGTATTCAGTCAACTCGACAGTAAGGAAAAAGTGGCTCGCCGGAAGCAGGCCACCCTTCGAGACCTTTTCCGCACCCTCCTTCACGAACTAATGACCGCGAAGATCCGCGTTCATGAAATTAAACTTCCAGAACTGAAAGTGATAGCATGAAAATATCTCGCATAAAAATTGAAAACTTTCGTGGCATAAAAAACGCCGAAATCCTCTTCCCAGATCACGTCGTTTTTGTTGGCGATAACAACACCGGCAAGTCGACCGTGCTCGAAGCGATCGATTTGGTTTTGGGGCCAGAACGATTACATCGACCATCTCCAGTCGACGAACACGATTTTTTCGCAGGAGAATATCTTGAAACAGAGGACACCCCTGTCTCAATTAACGTCGAGGTGATTATAATCGATTTATCTCAAGAGCAAAGCCGCCATTTCGGTGGACACGTCGAATGGTGGAACACCGAGACTAAAGAGCTTCTTACAGCTCCCCCTGCTGAAGAAACGGACAAGCCAAATGTCGTTCGTGCACTGCGCCTCGGATTCGAAGGGAAATACAACAACGAGGAAGACAGTTTTGTGGGGCAAACATTCTTCATGTCGCCGCAACGAGAGGACGGCGTGAAAGATCCATTTACGACGCGAGATAAACGGCTCTGTGGATTCCTCTTCCTCCGAACGTTGCGGACAGGCGCCAGAGCTCTGAGCCTAGAAAGGGGTTCACTGCTGGACATTATTTTGCGTCTTCAGGAAAAGCGCCTAACGATGTGGGAGGATGTCCTTGGCGAATTAAGGGAGCTGCCTGTTGCAGAAAAGGAGGAGTTAGGAATCACTGCCATATTAGAAGAGGTCCAAAATGCCGTACGTAAGTTTGTGCCCGCAGAATGGGCTGAGAACCCGCATATCAGGGTCTCTGATTTAACGCGGGAACACTTACGCAAGACCCTTACGGTATTTATGGGAACAGGCGAGAAAAACTCTGCGGGATCTGAATATGCTGCTCCATTCAATCACCAAGGAACAGGAACAATTAATACCCTGGTTCTTGCGCTGCTTTCGATGGTCGCTGACCTTAAGCAGAATGTCATTTTTGCGATGGAGGAGCCTGAAATTGCTATCCCTCCCCACACTCAGAGACGCATCGTTGATTGCATTAGGAAGATGGCCGCGCAGGCACTCTTCACCTCCCATTCCCCATACGTCTTGGACGAGTTTGCACCGGAGCAAGTTGTAATCCTTAAGCGTGAGAAAGGCACTCTGACATCAACGCCAGCTACCTTGCCACCTGCAGTTAAGGCAAAGGCATATCGCGTTCAGCTACGAACACGCTTCTGTGAATGTTTGCTTGCTCGCCGAATTCTGATCGTTGAAGGGCGAACCGAATATGATGCTATTCCAGCGGCTGCGCGACGGTTGCACGAATTAGAGCCGGAGAGATTCAAAACATTGGAAAGCATAGGAATTGCAGTCATAGACGCTGAAACCGATTCCCAAATCGCACCGCTTGGCAGTTACTTCAAGAATCTAGGAAAAACGGTGTTCGCGGTATGCGATCGACAAGAGCCAGCGGCTTATGCCGCAATTTCCGGTGCAATAGATAAAGCTTACGAATCGCCAGAAGACTCGTTTGAGAAGTTGCTGCTGAATCACACCGCCGAGGTCGCACTTCGCCGGTTTGCTCAAGATGTAGTTGATGATGGGAGATGGCCTCCGTATTTAGCCACGGAAACACCTACACTGACAACTACTTTAGAAGATTTAAAAACGGCATTACGAAATTTTCTTAAAAACCAAAAAGGTGCAAGTGAAGCGGCATTCCTCCTCTCTCTTTGTCATATCGATGAGATGCCAGAGTTTATCGTTTCGACACTCGAAGATATTAAAAAGGAGGCCGAGCCCGTTCCCGAAGCAACCGAACCGAAGTCTGCCCCAATCGAGGCAGAGGCAGCCGGTGAAAAATGCTCTGTGGTTGAGGGCGAAGAAGCTGGTGGTGAATAGATGGAGATCACGTGGACAAACGAAGGCAAAGCACTCATGGCCAGTTCAAGCCATGTGCTTTGTCTCGGAGGGCCAGGCAGCGGAAAGACGACAATGGCCCTGCTGAAAGCAGAAGTAGAGATCGGCCGCAACGCTCTGCAACCAGGTCAACGAATACTATTCTTGAGTTTCGCACGCGCAACGATCAACAGAGTCGAAGAGCATGCAGTGAAAATTCTGAAGGCCGAAAACAGACGCGAATTAGAGATCAACACCTACCATGGAGTTGCATGGGCTTTGCTTCGCAGTCATGGTTACCTGCTGACGGAAAAAGCTCCTATCAAACTACTCACGCCTCCACAAGCAGCGTCGGCATTATCTTCTATTGATGGCGAAGATGCAAAGATTGAGGAAAAGCGACGGCTATTTACAGAAGAGGGACGGCTCGATTTTGATTTGTTCGCATCTACAGCCGCCGAACTCTTGGCAAGAAGTTCGAGTATCAGAAAACTTGTTTCTAACATCTACCCAATTATTGTTTTGGATGAGTTCCAAGACACCAATGCAAACGAGTGGGAACTTATTCAATTGCTTGGTGTCAACAGCACATTGATCGCCTTGGCTGATCCAGAACAGAGAATCTACGAATTTCGTGGGGCGAGCCCAACCCGCATCCCAGAATTTATTGAGAAGTTTTCTCCAGATGAGTTCGACTTCAGCACCGCCAACCACCGCAGTTCTGGCACGGATATTTGCATTTACGGGAACGACCTGCTGAAGGGCAGCAACAAAGGCAAAAAATATACTCACGTTGCCGTCTCAACTTACCCAATTCGAAAAGGACAAGCTGGCCATCTTCACTTAAAGTTTGCAATATACCAACGCCGAAAGGCAATTTTGGATAAGGGGGTTAAGAATTGGTCGCTCGCTGTCCTGGTCCCGACAAAGCAGCTAATGTTGGATGTATCTGATCACTTGGCCAGCACTCAAACCCTTCAGAATGGCAAAATTGCACCTTCTATCGAGAACGAAGCCTCTCTCGACGCTGCAGGCCCAGCTCTGGCCGCTTCTGCCATCGCCGGTGTTCTTTCTGGTGGGGCAAGACCTACTGACATTGCTCAGCGGTTGATAGGTGATCTTTCCAACCATATGAGAGGCCGCAAGGGAGGCGAGAAACCCAGTCAACAACAATTGGCTTTAGCAGATAGCCTTGATGCATTTTTGAATACCGGCTCCATAAGAGGCTCTCGAAAGAAAGCGCTCACGGATGAGTGCCTCGCGATTGCAAAAGCCAGGACCGAAATGAATCTAGTCGGAGACCCGAGCGCCGATTGGCTTGCAGTTCGTAGACTATTCGAAAACGCTCAGGCAGATGAGCTGCAGAAGGTTGCATCAGACGCACGCTTCCTCAAATTCCTAAATCGAGGAACACAGCTTCGATCTAGATTGGCCGAGATTTGGCGATTGACAGGCAGCTACGATGGCGCCGGTCAAGCAGTCGATGCCGCGTTAGTCCGTGAGCACTTCTCTACCTCTAAGCAAGAATTTCGCGGCGTGCATGTCATGACGATCCACAAATCAAAAGGGAAACAATTCACAGAGGTGATCATCTATGAAGGTCCATACCAAGGAAGGATCGTCCGAGACAATGCGAATGAACGTGAAAGAGCACAGGCGCTGCTTTC
>CAZDYX010000017.1:17794-22670 GCA_964509775.1 uncultured Desulfobulbia bacterium
TGACACGGGCCGAACAATTTACCTCGATCCTAACCCCAAAACATAACCCTTGCCCCTTTCTGTAAACCCATGCCCACCCCCGCCGAACATAAAACCATTCAGACCCGCATCCTGAAATACGCCGAGGAGATCGGCTGGAGGTTTGTGCGTCGCGAGGAGGCGGAAAAGTGGATTGGAACTACTAATGAAAGCAGCAAGCAGGGATAATGAATGGCTGACGAACTGACACCACGATTTGATGACATCACCATCTTCGAGACCGAAGACGGCAAAGCTCGGGTAGAAGTGCGATTTGAACATGACAATGTCTGGTTGACGCAGAAGCTGATGGCCGAGTTGTATGAATGCTCGCCGGACAATATTTCCCTGCATCTGAAAAACATTATTAAAGAGGGGGAGTTGCAGGCCGATTCAGTTATCGAGGAATCCTCGGTAGCTGCCGCGGATGGCAAGAAATATCGGACGAAGCTCTACAGCCTGGAGGCCGTCATTGCGGTCGGATACCGAGTGAATAGTCCTCGGGCCACCCAGTTCCGCACCTGGGCCACGGATCGGCTCAAGGATTACATTCTCAAGGGCTTCGCCATAGACAGCGAGCGGTTCAAAAGGGGAACCCGCTTTGACAAACAGTATTTCGAAGAGCTTCTGGAGGAAGTTCGTGAAATCCGGGCCAGCGAACGAATGGTCTATCAGAAGATCACGGATATTTACGCCACGGCCGTGGATTATTCTCCGCAGACGGCGGCCGCGGAACAGTTCTTCGCCACGGTTCAGAACAAGCTGCATTTTGCGATCACCGGGCAGACCGCTGCTGAGATTATTGCGGACCGGGCGGATCGCGAAAAACCGTACATGGGACTGACCACTTGGCGGAAAGCCCCTATGGGAAAGATCCTAAAGTCGGATGTCCGGGTGGCCAAGAACTATCTTAGCGCTAAGGAGTTGAGGAACCTCAATCACATCGTGAATATGTATCTGGATTATGCGGAGCTACAGGCAAGTCGCGGGCGATTGATGAAAATGCGCGACTGGGCGGAAAAGCTGGACGCCTTTCTGCAGTTCAACGAGCAGGAGATTCTGAGTGACAAAGGGGAAGTGTCGCACCAGGTGGCGATGGCCTTGGCGGAGAAGGAATACGAGGTGTTCCGCATCGAACAGGATCACTCCTATGAATCGGATTTCGATCGGGTGGCAAAGAGGTTGAAGGTCAAGAAGAAAATCGAGGATGACTGAACCCGGGTTCTCACCAGAAGAACGGCGGGGAATTGCAATGAAGCCAAGCGAACATAAAACCGTCCAATCCCGCATCCTGAAATACGCTGAGCAAATCGGTTGGATTATCGTACCCCGTGAAAAAGCCGAGCATCGGCGCGGTTTTAATCCGGAGGCATCACCCAAGGACCGGGCCAGGGGCGCCTCACTGTTTTTCGACGATCTGCTCGATGTCAAGCTGCGGGAGTTCAACCCGCGATACACTGAGGCAGAGGGGGCGCTGTTGGGAAAATTCCGGCATCTCTATGCCGACATCTACGGCAACCGGGAATTTGTCGAGCATCTGCGTAACCGGGGGAAGTTCTTCGATCATGAAGAGAGCCGGGAGCGGGACCTGGTCCTGATCGATTACGAGACGCCAGAGAACAATATCTTTGAAGTCACCGAGGAGTTTGCCTATCACAACGGCCATTACGGCATTCGCGAGGATGTGGTCTTCCTGATCAACGGCATGCCGGTGCTGGTGATTGAGTGCAAGAACGCCGACAAGGATGAGGCCATTGCCCTGGGCGTCGACCAGATCCGCCGCTATCATCGGGAGACGCCGGAGATGTTCGTGCCCGAGCAGATCTTCACCGCCACCGATGCCATCGGCTTTTCCTACGGGGTGACCTGGAACACGGTGCGCCGCAATATCTTCAACTGGAAGGACGAAGAAGTCGGCAAACTGGAGGCCAAGGTGAAGAGTTTCTGCGCCATTCCGAAGGTGCTCGCCTTGCTGAAAGATTACATCGTCTTTGCCGAGAAGGATGAGGAGCTGAACAAGTACATCCTGCATCAGCACCAGACCGGGGCGGTGGAGAAAGTTGTCAGCCGGGCCCTGGACCCTGGACGCAGGCGCGGCCTGGTCTGGCACACGCAGGGCAGCGGCAAGACCTTTACCATGATCAAGGCGGCGGAAATGCTCTTCCGCCATCCCCAGGCCGACAAACCAACCGTGCTGCTCATGATCGACCGTAATGAACTGGAAGATCAACTGCTCAAGAACCTGGCCGCTCTGGGTCTCGCCAATCTGGAACATGCAAATAGCATCTCCCGCCTCAACAAACTGCTGCGCGACGATTACCGGGGCATCATCGTCACCATGATTCACAAGTTCCGCGATATGCCGGCGGACATAAATCGGCGCGCAAACATCTATGTGCTGATCGACGAGGCCCACCGCACCACCGGCAGCGATCTCGGCAACTTCCTGATGGCAGGACTGCCCAATGCCTCCTATATCGGCTTCACCGGCACGCCTATCGACAAGACGGCTTATGGGCGGGGGACCTTCAAGACCTTCGGTTGTGAGGACGACTTGGGGTATCTGCATAAATATTCCATTGCCGAGAGCATCGAGGACGGCACCACCCTGCCGCTTTATTACAACCTCGCCCCCAATGAGATGCTGGTGCCGCATGAAACCATGGACAAGGAGTTTCTGTCTCTGGCCGAAGCCGAGGGCGTGGCCGACATCGAAGAGCTGAACAAGATCCTCGAACGGGCGGTGAACCTGAAGAATTTTCTGAAAGGGAAGGACCGGGTCCGTGAGGTGGCGCGGTTTGTGGCCGATCATTTTCGCGAGAATGTCGAGCCATTGGGCTACAAGGCATTTCTGGTGGGAGTGGATCGGGAGGCCTGTGCCTTTTACAAGCACGCCCTGGATGAATTTCTACCGTCGGATTATTCCGTGGTGGTCTATACGGGAAACAACAACGACTCGGAGCTGCTCAAGGAGTTCCACCTCGACCCGAAGAAGGAACGGGAAATCCGCAAGAGTTTCAACAAGCTCGAAAGATACCCCAAGATTCTCATCGTTACCGAAAAACTCCTGACCGGCTTTGATGCGCCGATATTGTACGCGATGTACCTCGATAAGCCGATGCGCGATCACACCCTGCTGCAGGCGATTGCCCGGGTGAACCGGCCTTATGAGAACGAACAGGTTGAGATGGTGAAGCCGCACGGCTTTGTTCTCGACTTCGTCGGTATCTTCGACAAGCTGGAAAAGGCTCTGGCATTCGACAGCGACGAGGTCAATGCCGTGATCAAGGACCTGAAACTGCTCAAGGTCCTTTTCCAAAACAAAATGGTGCAAAAGGCCCCGGAATACCTCGGCCTGATTGAACGGGATTTCAACGACCAGGATGTCGATGCCCTGATTGAGCATTTCCGCGATCCGGCCCGGCGAAAGGAATTCTTTAAGGAGTACCAGGAAATCGAGATGCTATACGAAATCATCTCGCCGGATGCCTATCTAAGGCCGTTTATCGATGATTACATCACCCTGTCCGCGATCTATGATGTGGTGCGCAAGGCATACACCAAGCGCATCCAGGTCGACAGGGCATTCCAAAAAAAGACCAATGAACTGGTGCGGAGCCACGTCGGCACCACTTATATCATGCACGTTTCTGAAGTCCTGACCATCAATGAGAAGACCATCGAGTATATCATTGCTAAAAAAGGCGGTGATAGCAACAAAATCATCAACCTGGTCAAGAGCATTGAAAAGATGGCCGAAGAAGAAAGCAGCGACCCTTATCTCATCGCCATGGCGGAGCGCGCCCAAGCAGTGCAGGAAAGCTTCGAGAACCGCCAGACCACTACCGCCGAGGCGCTTACCGAACTGCTGAAGGAAATCGAAGCCAATGAGAAGCGCAAGAAAGAAAAGGGATTCGATGGGTTGACCTATTTTGTGTATCGCACCCTTCTGGACGCTAATATTGAAAACGCCGAAGAGGTGAGCCGGAAGATCAAGAAGGCCTTTGTCGAGTGGCCCAACTGGAAGAAAAGCGATACTTCGCTGCGGGAACTGCGAAAGATAGTGACCTTTGCCATCTTTGCCGAAACGGATGATCTGGATCAGGTTACCAGTCTCGTGAATGAACTTTTCAACCTGCTGGAAAAGGCAGCGCGGATTTAGCCCCTCTTTCTGAGCCATTTATGTTTGCGGGGTGTGGTTGGCAGGAGCTAAATCTTAACATGAAATTGTAAAGCAAAGTTAGAGAGGCTTATTCAGCTTTGCAGGGTTAGCGCGATGAAGGAGTTGAAGCAAAAACGTGATTTCAAGAAACGGGTCCTTTACTGGGCGGAAAAGCTCGAGGTAAACGTGGTCTGGCTCGGGGTGCGCTCCATGCGCAATAAATGGGCTTCCTGCTCCACCGGCGGCCATTTGAACTTCAATGCCGAATTGCTGGAATTTGACCCAGACCTCTGGGACTACGTTATCGTCCACGAACTCCTGCATTTCTTTGTCTCCAACCATGGCAAACTCTGGAAGAGCCTCATGCGGGCCCATTTGGGAGACCATGAGAAGCTCGCGGCCACGTTGGCTGAAAATGATATAGTTCAGGAGTCAGGCTTGACACCTTGACATTCTCCAAACCATGAGGAAGACCAATGACCAACAACCGGAGTTGTCCGATAAACTCCCCGGACCTTTCAGGGCTGGAAATTGTCCGTCTGCTCTCTGAAAATGGGGGAAACGATTACCAGCAGGCCATGGAACCACCGGCCAGGGGCGAGACAGAACAACGGTTTGAGGAGTATGTGAGATTATCATGCAAAATTTCGAGCTGTGCGGGTAGCCCCAAAGGGGCATGACATACCAGCCCAGGGC
>CAZDYX010000018.1:0-22432 GCA_964509775.1 uncultured Desulfobulbia bacterium
AGATCTCCACTCTTGATAGGCGCAACCAATCGTCCTTCCCCCGCCCCTCCCGCATCGCCTGTCAAGAGTTGAGACCTGACCCCAAAACTCACATTGACAAGGGCCTATTAATGGGTGAGGCTTTTGTCGTCCAGCGCAGCTTGCTGACGGCACAAAGTGAACGGAGCAATTTTTGGGTGTCCTTTAACTACCCAGTGCCTAAATTTCCTCAAATGCACCCATTATTTCCTGATTTCCGGAGGGCCGCCTTTCGTTGATATTTGTTGGCACCATCAAGGAAACAAATTGTGTTTTGATATCAAACCTCAAACTGTCCTAGTAATAATTTTCTTGCAAGTGGACTGTATTTTGCAGATACATGACTGTATTCTGAGATGGACCAAGAATCTTCAAATAAGATGAGGCAGGCTTATGAATAAATCACAATACAATGGGTTGAGGTTCACGTGTAGCCTCTGGGTATTGGCTCTAGCGATGGTTGCAGGTTTGCTGGTGTGCACGCCAAAAGTTTATGCATCATCAGTATCTTGGGCGCAATGGAGCAATGTGGTCACAGGTGCAGGTGGGTCTGCAGATGGCACAATTCTTCTTGGCTCAGGAAATATTGGTATAACTTTTACAGGACCGATACTGAACTATGTCGCAACGGATGAATTCTACTCCAGTTACCCTGCGACGTATGGCAATTTGTTCCCGACGGGGCTAATCCAAGAAAGTTTAAGCGGAAATATCGTTTTGACTTTCGATACACCTATAGTCGATCCTTATTTTGCTTTGGTGAGCGTCGGGCAGACGTTTGAAAGCGGTGGAGTTGGAGAAATTCCCGTTACCTATACCTTTTCTTCGAACAACACCGGGGTTGCTGTCAATGTAATAAGTTCTGGGCAAAACAACTGGGGATATTACGGGTATAGTCCGGTTACATACGGTATCACCGGCAATGAGTTTAACGGCGTTTTGCAGCTTATCGGCTCTTTTGACAATATAACTATCTCTATCGATAATTATGAATACTGGCATGGTTTTAATGTTGGAGCACCAAATCCTGTTCCGGAACCAGCTACCATGCTTCTTCTCGGCGGTGGATTATTAGGGCTAGCAGGGATCGGTGCCAAGAGGAAAAGGCAAAGAATGGCTAGATAGTAAACTAAAACCCAAGGTTTCTTGTGACGGCTGAAAACAATGTTTTCAGCCGTTTTTTTTGTCCTGAGTGGCTTGTAGCCGTTTTGCTTGGGCGAATTCGAGCTTTTTCTTGTGTCAACTGGTCAGGGAATGTACTATATCCCCGCATTCAAATCTTTTCTTTCATTGCGAGATGTTGATGAAAAATTTCATCTCTCGTCTGATTATTGGGACTGTTCAGCATATGCCTTTGCAGTTGATCCAACTGGCATATAAAGTTCCTTTTCTGGCGAGCCTTGCCTCAAAGCTCCTCAAACATTCAGCTTCAGACGAGTCAACAATTGTTACTGTCCGCCAGGGTCCTTTGGCAGGAAGGAAGTTGTGGATCAATGGCACGACGCCTCATTATTACTGGATAAAGGGTCATGATGAACCTGCAGTTTTGGCGGCCTTGCAAATGCTCGTCAAACCTGGATATCATGTTGTCGATATTGGTTCCCATGTTGGGACAGAAACACTGCTTTTTAGCCAATGGGTGGGCTCCGGCGGGCAAGTAACGAGTATCGAGGCTGATCCCATTAACTTCAAGATGCTTACAGCCAATGTTGGTGTCAACGGGCTTTCTAATGTACAGTTGGTTAATGCAGCTATCTATGGTGAATCAGGGTTATTTGAGTTTATAAACGGAAAGGGCGTATGTAGCAGGTTGGTAGATAACCGAGCTGCTTCGATTAACGCCCCCGGGACGATAAGCTCTATGCAGACGCACACACTTGACGAACTCTTTGCAGACAAGCAACCTGCTGTCGATTTAGTAAAAATTGATGTTGAGGATTCGGAAGTTGAAGTTCTGCGTGGCGCGACGTGTTTGCTTAGAGAGCAGCAGCCTTTTGTTGTTGTTGAACTCCACAGCTTTCAGTCGGCAAAGGGTTGTGCTAAACTACTGCTTAATGCTGGCTATCAGTTAGAGCTAATTGGAAACCATCACACCGGTTTTGAAAGCTATTTAGAAACACAGTCCCAGGTAGATTACGCCCATGGCTTTGCGCGTTGTCATCTGCTGGCTCGGCCTGCCAGAAAACACATTTAGGTTATGAATCAACTGCAAGCCAGTCCCTTTATTTCCGTGGTGATCCCGACCTTCAAGCGCCGTCAGCGTCTAGAGGATGCCATCAGGTCGGTTCAATTGCAAAACTATGGTGACTGGGAACTTGTTGTTTCAGATGACGAAAACCCTCCCGGAGAGACATGGCGCTGGCTGCAGGAAATTGCTCCTACAGACCAGCGCATTTTCCCTACGCAGAATCCGGGCTTTCAAGGCCAGGCAGCCAACACCAACCATGGGATGGGACAGGCTCGCGGAACATGGATCAAGCTGTTGCATGACGATGACCGGCTTGTGTCCAACTGCCTGGCGCAGTTGGCTTATGTCGCGCAAGCGGTCAATGAGCATGTGGTGTTGATCACCACCGGTGTTTGCAACCCTGGAAATCAGCAGCAGGAAGATGTTGTTACGCTACTACCTTCAGACGTTAAGCAATACCGTGGCAACGAAGCGATATTTGGTATGTACCTCCAGCATGATGTTGGTGGGTCGGTTCCCAGCGCGATGATGCTCAGGGCCAGGGAATTCCATAGTGGTGTGAGATTTGAAAATGAAAAGGTTATCCCAACTGCCGTGGACAGTTGGTTCAAGGTTCTGCTACTCACCCGTGGCGATCTGGTCCACATTGATCGACAACTGATTATCAAACCTGAAGATGATTCTCAGAGTGTGACCAATACAGTGGAGCAAAGTGCCTTGGATCGTGAGTTTGAATTAATCCGCCAGCTGATGCAGCCACTGGTAGACCCCGCACTGGGTCCGCCGCCACTGAAGGTGGTGCAGGGACAGGTACGGATCATCCGCGCGATGCACCGGCTCACACGACGGCATCCATTGCAGGCATTGACAATGGCCTTGTCTGTCTGGCATCCCCGAGCCTGGTGGTTGGCCTTACTGTGGGGCATACGACGTCTGCGTCCTGCTTGGTGTAACTATGTCAAAGCCGTGAACGGCTCACCGATCCGGTAAATTTGCTGTCACATCGCTGGCTTTTCACCTGCTGAAAACAAGCTATGGCTGCGTTATTTGATGGAATTATTTCTTCTGGCTGGGACCAATGACCGGATTGAGGAAGCGATATCTCTTCTGCATAATGGTCTTGCCGAGCGAGTAGAGGTAGCACTGCCTTTACCCTGAGTTGAAATTTAGTTGAAGGAAATTTTGAGAGATTAATGAAGAAAGTTCTTTCAGTATTTGGTACCCGGCCTGAAGCTATTAAGATGGCACCTGTTGTCAAAGAGTTTGCCAAGAGACCAGATGCTTTTATTAGCCGTGTTTGCGTTACAGCGCAACATCGCCAAATGCTGGATCAGGTTCTCGATCTTTTTGAGATTATACCAGACCATGATCTGGATATAATGAAGGCAGGGCAAGATCTGTTTGATGTGACCTGTAATGTATTGAAGGGGCTAAAAGCGGTGCTTCAAAAGGAGCAGCCGGATATTGTACTGGTCCACGGTGATACCACCACCACACTGGCGGCATCCCTGGCAGCTTTTTACTGCCAGATTCCGGTTGGGCACGTTGAGGCTGGTCTTCGAACACACAATAAATTTGCCCCTTTTCCTGAAGAAATTAATCGTCAAGTAGCGAGCCGATTGGCCGATTTTCACTTCGCCCCGACTGAAACTGCTAGGCAGAATTTGCTTGCTGAGTCTGTTCGTGATAGTTCAATCTATCTCACCGGGAATACAGTCATTGATGCGTTGTTGATGATGGTTGAAAAAGTTCGACAACCAAGAGTCAAAGCAGAGGTTGAAGCAGACCTTATTCGGTGTTACCCGCAGTTGCGAGTCCTTCTTAGAACAGGTTTAGAGAAAAAGAATCATCGCTTGATTCTTGTGACCGGTCATCGGCGTGAAAATTTTGGTGATGGGTTCGAAGCCATTTGCCAGGCTTTGAAACGAATTGTGATTGAGTATAACGATGTCGAGATCGTCTATCCCGTGCATCTCAATCCTAATGTCCAGGAGCCGGTCAAGCGTATTTTGGCAGGGGTTCCTTCAATACATCTGATCGACCCTTTGGATTATCTGCCGTTTGTCTATCTGTTGGATCGCTCTTATTTAGTTATTACCGATTCGGGTGGGGTACAGGAAGAAGCGCCATCACTTGGTAAGCCGGTGCTGGTGATGCGGGAAACTACCGAGCGCCCAGAAGCAGTCGAAGCGGGAACGGTTAAGTTGGTGGGCACAAGTGTCGAAAAAATCGTCGATGAAACGAGAAGGCTTTTAACGGACCCAACCCAATACAAAAAGATGAGCCAAGCTCACAACCCTTATGGAGATGGCCGAGCCTGTAGGAGGATTGCAGAGGCGGTTCTCAAAAGTGACGACACGATTCGATGAGCACTAAGATGCGAAATTTTCTCTATGGCATCTGTCCACGCTCGCTCAGGCCCTATTGGGATAGGGTGGATTCGTCGCCTATAGGGTCGCGTCTGGCCCGTGGTGTTTTCTGGTCCATTGCTGGGGCAGTCATATCGCGTGGCTTAATGTTGTGTGCTACAGTGCTGGTGGCACGAATACTCGGAAAGACAGGTTACGGCGAATTTGGGATGATCCAGTCGACAGTTGGTATGTTCGGGGTCTTTGCCGGGTTTGGCATGGGCTTGACTGCGACAAAATACGTGGCTGAGTTTAGAAAGAGCGACCCTAGCCGTGCCGGGCGGATAATGGGTCTTTCAGGGTTGGTTGCCATAGTGACTGGCGGCATGATGACACTGGGGTTGTTCATCTTTGCTCCGTGGATTTCCGAGCATACTATTAACGCCCCCCACCTTGCTGGAGTCCTGCGAATAAGCGCTGCAATGCTCTTTCTAACAGCACTTAATGGTGCCCAAACAGGAGCGTTAGCTGGTTTCGAAGCTTTCAGGACCATCGCCCGTATTAACCTTAGTGTTGGTCTGATTTCGTTTCCTGTTCTTAGTGGCGGGGCATTTTGCGGCGGTCTCACTGGTGCGGTATGGGCACTGACGATCAATCTCGGCTTTTCTTGGCTTCTTAGCCACTTGGCCCTGCGCAAGGAGGCCCGTCGCTACTGCGTTCCGTTCATTTTTAAAGGATGCAGTTGTGAACTGCCCATTATATGGCGATTTAGTCTGCCAGCTGTTCTTGCTGGCGCTATGGTCGGCCCCGTTACTTGGGCTTGTAATGCACTGTTGGTGAACCAACCGAATGGCTACGCAGAAATGGGGATTTACAATGCGGTCCTGCTTGTCAAACAAGTGCCCGAAGCTGTGCTTGCGATGCTAGTTGCTCCGCTGTTACCCATGTTAAGTGAATTTTTCGGTAAGGGTGACACTGATTCGTACAACAAGATGCTGGCTTACGCCTTTGCTATGTCTTTGTGTATAGTTGTTCCAGTCTCCCTAGTTCAGGTGGCAGTGCCTAATCTTACCCTGCTAATATACGGCCAAGAGTACCTAGGTAACAACAATGGCATTGTGCAATGGCTGATGCTTCATGCCGTGCTTATAGGTCTTTTCCAGCCCTTTGGCAGTATCCTAGCAAGTATGAACCGTATGTGGTTCGGATTTATATACAATGCGTCTTGGGGGGCAGTTTTTTTCGCTTTATCATACCTGCTGATATCCCGTTACGGAGCAGTTGGGTTAGCAGCGGCTTTTGCATTGACGCATTTGGTAGCTTCTCTCTTTTGTGTAGCATATATCTACCATTATGAAAAAGCTTTTATTGTCAATACCCCCATCGCCTTTTACACTATATCCGTGTTGTTTGCCTTTGGCATCTGCATCATTGCTAGTCATTTTGCCCCTCCATTGATGGCAGGAGGGATTGGGTGCGCGACTGCATTAGTACTTGTCGTGATTTTATTATATCAGAAGAAAATCAGTGGCATTCGGATAGCGAGGATCATCACAACAACGTTTGATAAGAAGTGAGATAATGGAGTTGAAAATGTTACTACAAATTTGTAAAAGAATCACTTTCCGCTTATTGAGGGGATACCGACGTGCGTGCTTCAGATTGTTCCATACTAACTGCACCAAACATGATATTATTTGCCAGGGAAAGGATATTTCTATCGAGTTGTCTTCTGATTCAGTCCTTGCCGAGCCTCTTTTTGTAGGCAGATTCGAAGAAGACGAAAGTGAATTCCTTCGTAGTATTGCTGAATCTGGTATGAAGGTGATTGATGTGGGGGCAAATGTTGGAATATATACTGTTCTTTTGGGTAAGGCAATTAGACCATTCGGGCATATTTGGAGTTTTGAGCCTTACCAGCCGGTAGCGAGCTACCTTAAAAGGAATATTGAAATGAATGAGTTGGATAATGTCACAGTCATAGAAAAAGCTGTTGCTGAAAAAGAAGGGGTATTAGATTTTCATATTTTTTCCGATGGGGATGACGTCTATAATTCACTTGGTGCCGCTGAACGACCAGAGGAACAACTCTACGCTGTACGAAAAATTCCCGTATCGGTTACGACTCTCGATACCGTTGCTGATGAAACTGGTATTGAAAAGATAGATATACTGAAAATAGATGTGGAGGGAGCCGAAGAGTGGGTATTAAAAGGGGCAGAACGCCTCATAAGGCGCAGCCCGAATCTTCAGATTGTTATGGAACTATATGAACCGAGTGTCCAACAGTGCGGATGTTCGATAAAAAGATTGATCGAATTGCTAGGGTCTTGGGGCTTCTCTATGTTTGAAATAGGACCTGGTGGTGTTATGAAATGCTGCACCGTTGAAGATTTTTCTGGAGTTAATGCCCTTTTTAAACGAAAGTAAAACAGGTGAATAGCATATGTCAATGTTAAAGTCGTTGCTAATAAGTTCAGTAAATATTGCAGATAAATGTTTCGGTCTACGCAAGTTGATGAGAGAAGAAAACGTAAAAATTCATCCACTCTCAGGTGATCGCGCCATCGAATGGTCATGGGTCACGATGCATCTGCCTCATCAACCCAGCCGAGTCTTAGACTTGGGATGCGTAGGCTCGGTCCTGACAGGAATCGCATCGCGTCTCGGACATCACGTCACCGCAGTTGATTTGAATGATATAGAATACGAAATGCCACGAGTAAGATTTCTTAAAGGTGATGTGAATGAGTTGGATTTTGCTGATGGTGAGTTCGACATTATTATGAATTGCTCCATGATTGAGCACGTCGGACTGGAAAATCGCTATGGTTCAAGGAAAATGGTTGATGGGGATCTTGTGGTTATGGAGAGGTTAAAAAAATTGCTTAAGCGAGATGGACGGATGATCCTGACGATACCCGTGGGAATAGATGCTTGTTTTATTCCATTTCACAGAATATACGGTATCGAACGCCTTCCTAAATTGTTTGCTGGCTATAACATCCTTCAAGAGCAATTTTATACCAAAGGGGATATCAGCCTGTGGCATGAGTGTGATAAAGCTGCAGCTCTTTCAACCAGAGGATCTGCAGAACACTATGCACTGGGCTTGTTTCTACTTGGAAAATAACATTTAAATTCGCTCTTGCCCTAAAGAAGAGAAAATGGATTCTTTACCAAAAATAACAATTGTCACTCCCAGCTACAATCAGGCAGCTTACTTGGAGGCCACTTTACAGTCCGTATTAAGCCAAGATTATCCGAACCTCGAATATATTGTAATGGATGGAGGCAGCACCGATGGATCTTTTGGGATCATCGACAAGTATTCTTCTAAGTTAGCATATTGGGAAAGCCATCCTGATAATGGCCAGGCTGATGCAATTTATCGTGGCTTTGAGCGCGCCACAGGTGAAATTTTCGGCTTTGTAAACTCTGACGACTTGCTCCTTCCAGGGGCCTTATTAAAAATAGGCAACTGGTTTCTTACGCATCCGTTTGAGGAGTGGGTTGTTGGTGGTAGTGTAATCATTGACCCTAAAGGAGATCATTTCCGGGGGCGTTTAGGTAACCCTTGTTTCAATTTAGGTGGTCGCGTGACTTTTGAACAATTGCTTTTCGGGGGATGTGGCGGTTTTAACCAACCTGCATCGTTTTGGCGAAGGAGCGTGTTCTTTGAAATTGGCGGGTTTGATCGACGTCTAAGATTTTGTTTCGACTACGACCTTTTCTTTGGCCTCTCAAGACGTCGTCCCAGTGGTAATATTCGGGAATTTATTGCTGCTTTCAGACTGCATCCAGAAAGTAAGACTACAAATTTATATGAATTAAAATTAAAAGAAGATGAATTTCTTTGTGAAAAATATGGTAAGTATAATTGCAACAAAATAGTACGGTGTATTAAAACATTCTGGTTCGAAGCAAGGCAAGAATTTGTCGTTCGTTACCTGCAGTTTTTGTTAGTGCTCAGAGTGGTAAAACTTAAAAATGCGAACGTGTAAGACATTGTATGTAAACGGCTTTGAGTTTATGTTTTTCAACAACTGGTACTCTATCTCCAAACGCTGTTTCCATAAAACTGGCTTAAGGACGCTCAGACTTTTTCAAGAGTCTCACATTTTATAAGCTGGCTAGGAGCAAGGAATCAAGGATTTGCGGAGCAATTTTAAAACTAATTTCTACCGGAAGATGAGTAATAGGTGAGTGTTGCATGATAGAACGATTTAATATCGCAGTATTAAGAGTTTATGATTATGAACGATCTCAGACGTTGGCTGGAGGTATGGAAAGGTGGTGTCGAGATGTGGCATTATTGGCTAGAGATAAAGGGTATGACGTTACGATTTACCAAAAAGATTCTATTTCGTTTAACAGGGAATTGACTGACGGGGTTAGAGTAGTTGGAGTTCAATGCGGTCCTACCTGGAGGAGCCATCTTACTTTTGCAAGATGGATAGAAAAGAATACAGATATTAATGATCCATTTCTATTTGTATCTATGGAATTGGCGTTAACTAAGATGATCAATCGCATTGCCGCGATCCAGCACGGTATTTGTTGGGAAGGAGATTTCCCTCGTTATAAAAAACTTATCAATAAATATTTACAGTACAAATTAATAAACAAGCTACGCGGAATAATCTGTGTTGATACAAACTATATAAATTGGTGTCATGCCGAGTACCCAAATCGCGTGAAATGGCAACATAAACTGTGCTACATTCCTAATTATGCTGACCCGGAGTTGTTCCAAGCACAACCAGAACCACCGAAAATAGATAATTTGCCGACCATACTGTTTCCAAGGAGGGTTTTTGGTTCGAGGACCTCATCTGAAGGCCAAAGGCTTGAGCGTGATTCAAGGGGGGCCGGACTGTTACTAAACGCTGTAAAGATATTGAAGCAGGAAGGAACTCATGTACGTGTAATATTTGCCGGAAGAGGAGTCTTGCAAAATGATATCGGACAATGGGCTCAAAAGCATGAAATGGAAGACCGGATTTCGATTGTAGATGTGCCACTGGATAAGATGCCAGAATTATATACCAAGTCGCATGTTGCAGTTATACCATCGCTTGAGCGCGAGGGAACATCGCTTTCGGCTATTGAGGCCATCATGTCAGGTGTGCCGACTGTTGTGTCACATATCGGTGGTCTTGGAAATATTGTTATTGATGGAGTTAATGGCTTTATTTGCGATTTGACCCCTGAATCCTTAGCTATAAACATCCGTCGTGCTCTTGAAGTTCATCGATTACCTGTCGGTCCAACACTGGCGTCATTTCGCGATAACTTAGGGAAGCCACGTTGGGAAAATCAGGTTTGGGCTCACCTCTCTCGTTGGCTGGAGTTGAAGTGAAATGAGAACAAACCAAAATGTGATTCGCCTTGTATTTTGGTGGATTATCCCTTGCAAGGCTATATCTGGTCTCTTTAGGGAACTTGCAGAATTGCCTGGATATTGTGTTTATGTGGTGTGCGAAGGGGATCTTAGCGAAGAGAGAAAACGCCTTGGATGGCTGAGTCCGGAATTTGGCAAGGCAGAGTTGACAATCTTATCGCAGGACAATTGGCAATACGAAGTCGATCAGATTCTAGGATCATCTCGTGATGCTATCCATATCTATAACAGTGTTCATGCGTACACGAAGATTAGGTATTCCTTGCGAAAAGCTATTCGAATAGGGATACGAACAGCTGTGATGACCGAGTCTCTCAGTAACGCGTTTTGCGGTGTCAAATGGTTGATAAAAGAAGTCTACACACGAACAATTCTACCACTAAGAACACGATCATTAGCAAGGCATTGTGATTTTGTTCTCTGCCTGTCCGGCAACTCTGACCAAGCAAGAAGCTCCCTGCGGCGATTGGGGTGGCATCATGATAAGATATTTAACTTTGGGTACTTTTCCGAACAATCCACCGGTGTACCGCGGATATGTCAATCCTGCCCTCCCAACCTTAAAGTTCGACTACTTTGCACTGGCTATTTGACACGAAACAAGGGTCAGCATATTTTACTTCAGGCTTTGTCCATTTTAAAGTTTCGGGGTATCGAGTTTTATTGTGACATTACTGGGTATGGACCTGAAGAAGAGCATTTGCGAAAGTTGTTGAAATCCCTCAGTTTAGAGTCTGACGTTACCTTCAGTGGAGTTGTATCGAATACGGAACTCGATGAATTACTGAGAAGAGCTGATATTTTTGTCGCTCCTGGTTTAAATGAGCCGTGGGGAATCCGAATTAACGAAGCGCTCCAAGCTGGTCTAGCGGTTGTCATGAGTGATGGGATAGGGTCCTGTGAGCTTGTGCGAGCAAGCAGAGGTGGAAAGATCTTTCCATCAGGGAATTACAAACAGTTGGCTGAAGTTCTTGCCTCTCTTATTTCTGATCCAGTCCAGTTGGCAAAGCATAAGGAGTCATCTGTGAATTACCGGCAATACATCCATCCACAAATCGCTGCCCAATATTTCGATAAGGTTCTGCACCATAAACTTAACATGAATAAAGAGAAACCATTAGCGCCATGGCTGTGAATTATTCTTTTCAAGAAGCGTATGCATAATATGAATTGAGAATCCGCGAGGTAGTTCGAAACTTGATAATGATATATATTTAATTTCGACTAATATGGCCAGATCAATACACCCGGATGTAGTTTTTTTTATTGTAATTCAATGAGAGGTATGCTTTTTGTCTGAACATATAGTGACAATCATATTTATATTAATTTGTTGCGGACAGGTTTGGGCGCTTTCTCGCGGACGGTTGATGTCTGTCATTTATTATATATCTGTTGCACCTCTTGGGTATTTTTCCATATGGAATTTTGGTACATGGGGGCCTGATCGTGTTTGTGGAGTACTTTTGATTTGGGGTGGGTTGTTCATGTTTCGACGGCCAAAGGGTATCCCTCGTTTTACTCAGCATCCCTTTTTTGCTTTCAACCTGTATGTTATTTTTATCACTATTATTAGCTCTTTTTTTTGGCCTGTGGAGGCTATGAGAACGCAAAGCATAGCTTACAGTACTTTACGCGTATATGTCCAAATATTCAATTGGTTGATCGTCGCCGGTGTGGCCTGGCAGATTGCCATCGCACTCAGCAACTTATTGGCATTTGAAAAAATAAGGAAAGTAATCATCCTGGTTGGAATAATACATTCCTTTTACGGGTTGTATCAATTAGTAGCATATTATACCGGGCTCCCTGTAACTGAAATAAGGCGGCCATTTTCCTCTATCGGTGCATCATATGGCATAATGCAATATGGCATATCTGACTATATGGGAACAGCAATTTTCCGTGTTACTTCTTTAATTGGCGAGCCCAAATCATTTGGTGCGATTTCTTTAATTTGGATTAGTCTTGCCCTAACTTTGTTCCTTGAAGGAAGGAGGGAAAAGGGGTTAATGTGGAAGACCGTTCTGTTCTTTGTTGTCTTATTATTAACACTTTCATCTTCGGCAATAGCGGGGGCGGTAATAGCATTGGTTTTAGCAGTATATATTTCGTCAACCTATAAAAAAACACATATTAAGAAGTTAACTATGGCGATTTGTATAATTTGTTGCACTGTTATTTATCTCGACATGACAAACCCTTTTTCTATAGGAAGGGGGAGTATTACTGAATTAATCTTAGAAAGAACAACGCTAAGGTGGTCTGGGATATACCAAGATGGTTTGGAAGATCTTCCTGAGTTGGAGGCCAAGAAAGTCCTATACGAGCAGCCTCTCTTTGTTTTAATAGGAACAGGTCTTGGTGGGATTTCGATGTATATTGCTAGTCAAATGGGTGGCGGTGATATAATACTAGCTCCCAATACAGGATTGTTAGCGTTAATTTGTGACATAGGGGTTATTGGCATCATTTTTATTATATGCTGTTTTTATCGAGTTATTTTACTGGGGTTTGCGCAACATAAAAAAGTTGATAATAAGGTAAAATCCCTTTCTTTCGTTGGATTTGTCCTTTTTTTGCAATGCTTTATTTTTGCAGGGGGTCTTCTTCCCTTTGCGTTTGGATTTCTTCTGGCAGCTGGATTCATGCACCATCAAATGACAACCGTTCGATTAAATACAGAGAATAGTCCCATCGTATTGATGAGGGAAGGATAATGCTCATAGCTATTGACGCAGTGGGCATTCGTGGCCATGGCGGAGCCGCAGTTTTAACTGAGCTCTTGCATTGGTTGCCAATAGTGCACTCCGAATGTCACTGGCATGTTTACTTGCTTTACCGGCGATTCCGGGAGTTTGATGATCCGCCGGTTAGTGAAAAAGTTAAATTTGAATATATATCGATCGGAAATAGTGGAATAGGGCGTCTTTGGTGGGTCAACCATGCCCTTCCGGTACGAATTGAAAAGCTCAAGGCTGATCTTTTGTTTTCTGTTGCGAATATCGCTCCAACCAGAAATCCAATACCACAGGTGGTTTTTTGAACCCACCCGAACGCATTTTTATCCGTCGACATACCAACGCATTCGATTTATCAGAAGCATCGTCTTCGTTTCATGAGGCTCCAAATATTGCGCGGAGCACTAGCCAGCCAAGAGACAATCGTCCAGACTAAGGCTATGCGTGATAGTATCGAACATTTTGAGTCACAATTGAAAGGACGTATTCATGTGATTCCCAGCGGCTACCGCACTCCGAAAGCGGAGCCCAACATTCGTTCGGAAAAGAAAAAAGCGATTGATAGTGCATCTAAACCGATTTTAATTTACGTATCGCATCCGGGAGAAAGCAAAAATCATTTATTGTTGATGAGAGCAATGCCCCATATTCTCAAGGAATTTCCGTCCGCAACTCTTTTGCTGACACTGGAAGGGCAACAGCCACCAAACTCCAAATACAAATCCTATGTTGATGAAATAATTAGCAAGGCAGATGCCCTTGGTGTTTCGGAGCGTTTAATTCTACTCGGAATACTTAATCCAGATGAAGTGGATTATGCGCTACGATCAAGCGATCTGATGGTTTTCCCCTCATTAGCCGAATCATTTGGATTGGGATTGGTAGAATCGATGGCGGCTGGATGTCCCATCGCGACTGCTAATTTACCTTATGCCCATGATGTGTGCGGTAATGCGGCTGTTTATTTTGATCCCAATGATTCTGAGAACATAGCAAACACAGTTGTAAACATTTATAAAGATGAATATGCATTGGAGAAACTTAAAACTAACGCATATGTGCGTAAGACACTATTTTCCTATAAAAATATCGCCGAACAAATAATTTCGGTTCTTAGATCGGCAATGATGAAAAACTAAGAAATCACTGCAGTTAAAGAAACAGATCAAGGAACAATTTTGGGATTTATCATTAGGTTTTAGAGGGGCAAGAGACCACGTACAGGATCGGATTAGGTTTCATTTGCTTGGGATTATGTAGTGGCAAAATTTATGATAAGTCGTAGTGCAAAGGAAACTTTCTACAAATTGGCAGGACCGCATAAGCGGGTAAACGCCTTCTTTTATAAATGTTTTCGACAACCAAAAAATGACAAGCAGGTTAGAGTTCATTTGGGACCGGGACAAAAGAAATACATGTCCTGGCGGATCAATATTGATGCGAACATGTTTACTTCCAAATGTGTTGTATGGGCTGACTTAAGGTATTCGCTGCCGTTCTATTACTCAACAATTGATGCGATTTATTCGCATCACATTACCGAACATCACCCTAACCTGGCTGCACATTTCAAGTATGTGTATCATTGTCTTAAGCATGGTGCCACTTATCATGATGGGGGGTGCGGAGGCGTTAGTTCAAATAAGAAATTTGTTGAGAGGCATAATAGCTGGTTTGACGACTGGCCTAATAATCGAAATAGCATTGGAGGGCGGTTAGAGAATTTGCTTTTTTTGCAGATGTGAGCATAAGAAAATTGGCAATCAGCCATTTCTTGAGGAGCTATTTTTTGATACAGCCGTTACGAACATACGTAAATGCATTCCTGCCAAGCAGAGCAATAAACCAGAAATGTTCCTAGACTGCTTGGCTAATGAGCACGACTCCGATTTTGAATCGCCACATACATTGACCCTAGAAGCAGACAAGCCTGCTTTGAAGTGAACATGGCATCAAACTCCTGCAAACCTGCCTCGTTGGCAGTGGTTATCTTGACCTACAACGAGGAGGCCAACATTTCGCAAGCACTCGATTCGGTTTCCGGTTGGGGTAACGAAATTTTCATTCTCGATTCCCTTAGTACGGACCGGACACTGGAGATTGCCCAACGGTATAACTGCTACATTGCGCAGAACAAATTCGAGAATTACGCGAAGCAACGTAATTACGCGCTAGATAATCTGCAAATCCGTAGCGAGTGGGTGCTTTTCCTGGATGCCGACGAATGGATGGCAGATGCGCTCAAAAAGGAAATATCTGCCTGCATTAACAATTTTCCTGAAGAAAATGGCTTCTACCTTAATAGGCGTTTTATCTGGATGGGTCGCTGGATTAAGCGTGGCTATTACCCCACTTGGACGTTGCGTTTATTCAGACACGGCAAGGGATGTTGCGAAGACCGGGCGGTTAACGAGCATCTGATTGTTGAAGGTAAAACCGGAAAATTGCATTGCGATTACATACATGAAGACAGGAAGGGTTTGTCCGATTGGATCGCCAAACATAACAGCTACGCTAATCGTGAAGCTCTCGAACTGTTTAATACGAAAGCCGCGCAGGGTTATCAGGAAATTGATGCAACCTTGTTCGGCAATATGGTGCAACGCAAGCGCTGGTTGCGCTATAAACTTTGGAACCGATTGCCTCCGTTGATCAGGCCAATCTTGTATTTTTTTTACCGATATGTGCTTGCCGGTGGATTTCTTGATGGAAAAGAGGCTTTTGTTTACCACTTTCTGCATGCATTGTGGTACCCGCTGTTGATTGATGTGAAATATCTTGAGCTGAAGAAAAAAATGCGGTCGGAACCTGGTGATAGGTAAATATCTAAATGTGCGGTATAATAGGATATATAGGAGTATTTTGCCCCGGCGTGTTGAAAGAAGGGTTGAGGGCAATCGCTCATAGAGGGCCTGATGATTCTGGTGAATTTATCCATGAAGCCTCTGGTGTAGGGCTGGGTCATGTAAGGTTATCTATTATTGATCTTTCAAAGTTTGGACATCAACCCATGAAGAATTCAGATGATTCTGTGGTGTTGGTATTTAATGGTGAAATATACAATTACCGCGCGCTAAGCAGTGCTCTGGAGGCAAAGGGCTATTTATTCCAAGGACATTCGGACACAGAGGTTTTGCTGAATCTCTATCTTGAAGAAGGCGAGGGTATGCTATCCCACCTCAATGGCATTTTTGCTTTTGCGATTTGGGATGGTCGAAAGAGATCATTGTTACTTGCCCGAGACGCATTAGGAGTGAAACCACTCTATTTTGCTGAGAGTTCCCGGGGGATCGCATTTTCCAGTGAAATTAAAGGATTATTGCCAATAGTTCCGGAAGCTCGTGAACTTGACGCTGTGGCGTTACATCGTTATCTGAGCTTTCTTTGGTGTCCGGGAGAGGGAACTCCGCTGAAGATGGTGAGGAAATTGATGCCAGGCGAAGCAATGGTTCTCAAAGATGGGCACATTGTGAAACGTTGGGTTTGGTATTCTCTCCCTATTCAGCTGGGAGTTGTCTACGATTTGGATGAAAAATCGGCGATTGCTAGTACTGTTGTCCATCTCCGTCAAGCGGTGCAACGCCAGATGGTTGCGGATGTACCAGTGGGGGCGTTTCTTTCCGGCGGGCTGGATTCCAGCGCGGTGGTGGCCTTTGCCCGCGAACTGAATCCCGAGATCCGTTGTTTCACCATCGAGATGGCAGGCGGCCAGGAGGAGGGCGCTGCGGACGACCTGCCGTATGCCCGTAGGGTAGCCGAGCATCTGGGCGTGTCGCTGGATGTGGTGACCATCGACGCCGGGCGGATGGCGCTAGATCTGGAAGAGATGGTAGTGCAACTGGATGAGCCCCTGGCCGATCCGGCTCCGCTTAATGTACTCTATATCAGCCGCTTGGCCAGACAGCACGGTATGAAGGTGTTGTTGTCCGGGGCGGGTGGCGACGATCTGTTTACGGGGTATCGTCGTCATCATGCATTGCTGCTTGAAAGGTGGTGGCGGTGGCTGCCGGGTGGCATACGTGTCGGCTTGGATAAAGCGGTTTCGCATCTTGATCAGCGCCTATCCTGGGCGCGCCGGCTGGCGAAGCTGTTCAATGGCGCGGGTCTTGATGGTGACGCGAGCATTGCCAATTACTTCCTCTGGGCACGAGAGGCCGACTTGCTGGCCCTATACACCCCTGAGATTCGGGCACAGTTGCGGGATGTACAGGCGGTACAGCCACTCATCGATTTCTTGGCCTTAGCTCCGCCAGGGATTTCCCGACTGGAACGGATGTTGTTGCTAGAACAGCGCTTCTTTCTGGCAGATCACAACCTGATTTATACGGACAAGATGTCGATGGCGGCGGGGGTGGAGGTGCGTGTGCCCTTTCTTGATCTCGATCTGGTCGAGTTCGCCGCGCGCATTCCGCCCGCGTACAAGCAGCGGGGCAGCACGGGAAAATGGGTGCTGAAAAAGGCGATGGAACCTTATTTGCCACACGACGTGATCTACCGGCCCAAGACCGGGTTTGGTGCGCCGCTGCGGCGCTGGATGCGGCACGAACTGCGTGAGTTGCTGGGCGATTTGTTATCCGAAGAAAGCCTGAAGCGGCGCGGCCTATTCGATTCGGGCGCCGTACAACGGTTGATTGCCGCTAATGACGCCGGACGTGTGGATGCGAGCTATACGCTGCTGTCGCTGCTCTGCATCGAGATCTGGTGCCGCCGTTTCTTTGATACCTAATGGACTTGGGCCTAAAATGAAACAAATCCTCCAATCCCTTAAAACCGGCACCACCGAAGTTGCCGATGTCCCCGTGCCCAAGGTGGGTCGTGGGCAGCTATTGATAACAACCTCGCACACGCTGGTTTCCGCAGGAACCGAGCGCATGCTGGTCGAGTTCGGCAAGGCGGGGTGGGTTGACAAGGCACGGCAACAGCCCGACAAGGTGCGGATGGTGCTGGACAAGATCAAGACCGATGGTCTGCAACCGACCATCGAAGCGGTCTTCAATAAGCTTGATCAACCTTTGCCGTTGGGCTACTGCAATGTCGGCAGAGTTGCCGGGATTGGTGCTGGTGTGCTTGGGTTCGCCGAGGGGGAGCGGGTGATCAGCAACGGCAAGCATGCCGAGGTGGTGAGTGTGCCCATCAATCTCTGCGCCAAGGTGCCGGATACGGTGACGGATGAAGAGGCGGTATTCACCGTCTTGGGGGCCATTGCCTTGCAAGGCATTCGGCTGGTGCAACCCACGCTGGGGGAAACGGTGGTGGTCACAGGGTTGGGTCTGGTTGGTTTGCTAACGGTGCAACTTTTGCGTGCGCACGGCTGTCGCGTGTTGGGGCTGGATTTTGATGCCGGAAAGCTGGCCTTGGCGCGGCAGTTTGGCGCCGAGGTGGTCGATTTACAAGCCGGACAGGATCCGATCAAGACGGCGGAAGCCTACTCGCGCGGGCGGGGTGTGGATGCCGTGCTGGTGACGGCGGCAACCAAGAGCAGTGAGCCGATGCACCAGGCGGCGCTGATGTGCCGCAAGCGTGGGCGTATCGTGCTGGTGGGGGTGACCGGGCTGGAGTTGTCGCGGGACGATTTCTTCAAGAAGGAACTGACCTTCCAGGTCTCTGCATCCTATGGGCCGGGGCGGTATGACCCGAACTATGAGGAGAAGGGGCAGGATTACCCGATTGGGTTTGTCCGCTGGACCGAGCAGCGCAATTTCGAGGCGGTGCTCGACATGATGGCCGACGGCCGCCTGGATGTAAAGCCCCTGATCTCGCACCGTTTTGATATTAGCGAGGCGGAAAAGGCCTATGAACTTGTTGGTGGTTCGGCGCCTTCGCTGGGGATTGTGCTTTCGTATCCGGGGATTGAGATCAGGCCGGAGGCGAGGACGGTTTCTCTGGGGCGACTTCTTGACCCCCAGCTTTCCCGGAGTGAGCGGGGAGAAACGGTGTCGGTAAGCTTTGTCGGTTCAGGCAACTATGCCACGGCGGTGCTGATTCCTGCATTCAAGGAAGCCGGCGCGCATCTGCGCAGCGTGGCTTCCAGCGCGGGAGTCAGCGGCGTGCATGCCGGGCGCAAGTTTGGCTTTGACGAGACTACGACGGAGAGTGACCGTATCTTTACCGATGTGCAGAGCGATGCGGTTGTTATCACCACACGCCATGACAGTCATGCCCGTTTCGTGCTGCAGGGTTTGCAGGCCGGGAAACATGTGTTTGTTGAGAAACCGCTGTGTCTGACGCTGGATGAACTGGCCGAGATAAAGTCGGCATATAGTGCGGCGGCAAGGAAACCGCTGGTGATGGTCGGGTTCAACCGCCGTTTTGCGCCTCAGGTAGAGAAGGTGAAGCAGTTGCTGAACGGTGTCAGCGGGCCGAAGTCGTTCATCATGACGGTCAATGCCGGGGCCATTCCGGCAGATCACTGGACGCAAGATAGGGAAGTTGGCGGGGGGCGTCTTCTCGGCGAGGCCTGCCACTTCGTGGATTTGTTGCGGTTTCTGGCTGGTTCACCGCTTACCGGGTGGAGTCGAGCTATGATGGAGGCCAATACCGAGGATACGATTTCCATCAGCCTGCAATTCGCGGGGGGTTCGATTGGCACGATCCACTATTTCGCCAATGGCTCCAAATCGTTTCCAAAGGAGCGTCTGGAAGTGTTTGCGCAAGGGCGCGTCCTGCAACTCGATAACTATCGCAGGCTCACCGGCTTCGGTTGGCCCGGCTTTAAGAAGATGAATCTGTGGCGCCAGGATAAGGGCCAGAAGGCTTGTGCTGCGGCATTTATAAAAGCATGTGAGACTGGGGGGCAATCCCCTATCCCCCTTGAGGAGATCCTTGAGGTGAGCCGAGTGACTATCGAACTGGCGGGAGCATAAAAGATGACAGATGAAAGCCTGGATGTTCGTTGGAAACAGCGTTTTGCTAACTATAAAAAAGCCTACGCCTTGCTTGAACAGACTATTGCTATCGAAGATCCCTCAGATGCCGAGCGGGCAGGGTTGATTCAGTTTTTCGAGATGTCGTTTGAGTTGGCCTGGAAGGTGTTGAAAGATTACCTGGAACAGGAAGGTTTTACTGTGGCAAGCCCGAGAGACTCGATCAAACAGGCATTTCAGGCCGGTTTGATTGTCGATGGCCATACGTGGTTGGAGGCATTGCAAGACCGCAATCTGACGGTTCACACCTATGAAGAAAAAATCGCTCTTGCCGTGGAAAAAAAAATACGCGAAGCCTATTTCCCGGCTCTTACCACCTTGTTTAGGGACTTTGGCGAAAAGGCCAAACAATGAAATTTGGTCTTTCGCAGCGGGATATTGGGGAAATACTGAAGACGTTCAGGCTGTTTGCGGAAATTGACCAAGCAGTATTGTTTGGTTCGCGGGCCAAGGGCAATTACAAGCCGGGTTCTGATGTCGATATCGCCATAAAAGGCAAAGGCATTACCCATTCCTGCGTTGCGCGTCTTTCCGCCATTCTCAACGAAGAATCTCCCCTGCCGTATTATTTTGATATAGTGCATTTTGAGCAGATTACCGAGCCGGAACTGGTACAACATATTGAACGGGTTGGGCAGGTGATATACGAGTGCACGAACGATGCTGTCGATGCAAGCCGAGAAAAATGAGCGCGGTGTGATGGTTTATGGAGAGATTTCGCAAGATCATCCGCCTCTATCGCACCATGAAGTTTTTGAAGATCAGCCAGATTTTTTATCGACTCTGGTTTCTGACGCACCACCCCGAAATTGATCAATCTCCACATCCTGAACGGCGCCTTGTGTCGGGAAACTGGGTTTTCCCCGTTGTCAAACCTCCCCATTTGCATCATCCCTGGGAATTCTCCTTCCTTCATTGCACCCGTGCTTGCAGTTTTCCAGATGATTGGAACAATACCCTTATAGAAAAACTGTGGCTTTATAACCTGCATTACTTTGATGATCTACAAGGCGAGGAAGCAGCCGGCCGGCAAGGGCTGCTTAGCGAATTGCTGCACAAGTGGATAGCTGAAAATCCACCAGGGTTTGGCAATGGCTGGGAGCCGTATCCCCTCTCTCTTCGGATCGTCAATCTGGTGAAGTGGGCTTTGGCTGGCAATGCGTGCCCGGCGTCGGTGGCTCAGAGCATGGCAGTGCAGGCTCGGTTCTTGAGGAAGCGATTGGAGTATCATCTTCTGGGCAACCATCTCTTTGCCAATGCCAAGGCCCTGGTGTTTGCCGGGCTGTTTTTTGGCGGCGATGAGGGGGATGAATGGTTGCGCCGGGGGATGGCAGTACTTCAGCGGGAAGTTCCCGAGCAGATCCTGGACGATGGCGGCCATTTTGAACGGAGCCCCATGTACCACTGCATCATCCTTGAAGATATGCTGGATATGGTCAACCTTTTTCAGGCTTACGGCAGGGAGTACCCGGCGTTATGGAGGGAAAAGATTTCCGCGATGCTTGGCTGGCTGGCGGCGATGGTGCATCCGGACGGGCAAATCGGCCTGTTCAACGATGCGGCTTTTGCTATTGCCGCGCGACCGGCGGAGCTGTTTGCTTATGCCGCTCGGTTGGGGTTTGGTGGGCTGGGGCTTGTTGGGCAAGCGGGTGGCGGGCTGAAATGGCTGCAAGCAAGCGGCTATATCCGTCGGCAGTCAGAGACGGCGGTGCTGCTGCTTGATGTTGGCGAGATAGGGCCGGAGTATTTGCCGGGGCATGCCCATGCCGATACGCTGTCCTTTGAGATGTCGGTGTTTGGCAAGAGGGTTATTGTTGATAGCGGCACTTCCTGCTACGGGCTGAGCGCTGAACGGCTTCGCCAGCGGGGAACCGCTGCTCATAATACCGTGACGGTTGATGGTGAGGATTCCTCGGAGGTGTGGAGCGGCTTTCGTGTGGCACGGCGGGCGCGGCCTGTTGGTCTTTTGGTTGCCGAAGGGGAAAGGGCGAGGGTGCGCTGCAGCCATGATGGCTATCGGCGGCTCAAGGGCAAGGTGGTGCATACCCGGTGTTGGGAGATGGCGGAGAGGGAAGTGGTTATCACCGACAGCCTTGAAGGGGATTTTTCCAAGGCCTGCGGGCACCTGCATTTTCATCCAGAGGTACGGGTTGTTGAGGTTGGGACGGGGCGGTTTGCGGCTGGGCTTACTGGTGGGGAGATGGTGCATATCGAGGTTGTGGGCGGTGTTGCCGAAGTGGTTGGTTCGAGCTATCATCCCGAGTTTGGTGTGCAGGTACAAAATACATGCATTCGCACACATTTTGATGGGAAGGAATGTGTGACGAGAATGCGCTGGTAGGGCTGCATCTTGCTATGCACATGTGTATAGGAGTTTATAAACATGTGCATAGCGCGTGTATGGTAAGTTTGCTTTTACCATCCGCAGACCCGAGCTTGCGATGAAGTTTTCCTGGTATGTGCTATGCATCTTCTTTTTTTAAGTGATAATTTCCCCCCGGAAGTCAATGCCCCCGCCAGCCGGACGTTTGAGCATTGCCGGGAGTGGGTGCGCTGCGGCCATAGGGTTACGGTGATCACCTGCGCCCCGAACTTTCCCAAGGGGGAGGTCTATGCCGGGTATAGCAACAGGTTGATGGCTCGGGAGCGGATGGATGGTATCGAGGTGATCCGGGTCTGGACGTTTATCACCGCTAACGAGGGCTTTGCTAAAAGGATTTTGGATTATGTCAGTTTTATGGTGATGGCGGTGCCGGCTGCGCTCTTGGTGGGCAAGGTGGATGTGATTCTCGGCACCTCGCCGCAGTTTT
>CAZDYX010000019.1:0-2097 GCA_964509775.1 uncultured Desulfobulbia bacterium
ATCTTGCTTGTTGGCCTGCAGCTTCCCAGTGTAGCCGGCGCCGGTTCCCTAAAGGCCGGGCTGGATCAGTTGGCGACGCAGATTACGGCGGGGTTGGAGCAAGGACAAAAACAGTATGTGGCAGTGCCCGATTTTACGGATCTGAACGGCGCTACGTCCGAGCTTGGGATGTTTGTCTCGGAGGAGCTGCTTACCAGGCTGCATAACTCCCAGAAGGTAAAGCTCGTGGAAAGGCGGTTGCTGGACAAGATTATCGAGGAACACCGGCTGGGGTTAACCGCCTTGCTCGATGAACAGTCCGTCAAGCAATTGGGCAAGATCCTGGGCGTGGATGCGCTTTGCACCGGCACGGTCACGGATCTGCGCGAGACCATCAGGATCAATGCCCGGCTGATCGCGGTTGAAACCGGGCAGGTCTTTGCCGTGGCAGCGGCCGAGGTGGATAAAAGCGACGCCTTGCGGATCTTGATGCGGAAATATACCCAGGCCCGGAGGGTTGCAGAAAAAGAAAAACAGGGACCAGTCCATAACCAAGGGACAAACCTATTGGTCAATGGCGGCTTCACCGACCGCCTGACCGGCTGGACCCGGCAGCTCGGCGATATGCGGCAGGGGGCAAGCAAAACCGATATCATTGATTATTCAGGCGGAACATCCGGCAAGGCCCTGTATCTTAAGCATGAGGGAAACGGGCATATTCAGTTGGCCCAAGTCGTCAATGTGCCAACCGTAGACCTGATCTTTTCCGCCTCGTTTCAGGCCGCCACACACGAGGGGATGCTCAAGGGCTTCAGCGGCTCCGGAGTGGCGCAGGTCGGCCTGCAATATCTCGACCAGAAAGGGACCAAGCTCGGACAGACAGTGTTGCTCGGCTATGTCAAAAATCCCTTTGCCGACACCCCGCTTCTCGGCGTCCCCAGGCGTCAGAGCGACAGCTACGAGACCCATTTTATAGAAGTGGAAAATAATCATTACTACCATGGATACCAGCTCGATATCCGGAAGGAGATCGAGAGCAACCTGCTCGCGGTCGATCCGGATGCGGTTGAGGAGGTTGCCGTGATCCTTTGGGCCGGCGCCAATCATGGCCAGGCCGGCGCGGAGTTGGGGGTAACGGATATTTCGCTAAAGATCAAATAGCGGCTGACACGTGCTCGTTTTGGCACTGGCGCTTGTTTTCGTGCCCGTACCCGAGCCCGAGCCCGTGCCCGGTTTTTAATCCTGGCGTTTTTTCGGGCACGGGCACGGACACGGGCAGGGGTAGGGGCACGAAGTACGGTACTGGTGTGAAGCCGGGGCAACCGGAGGAAGGAGGATAGAGTGACGAAAAAAATGATGCTCTCGGAAATTCGCGTTAATCAATACCCCTTGTTGCTTATCCTGTCGGCGGCTATTGGGGTCATGCTGGGGCTGCTGGCGCAGGGGTGTACTCCGCATGCGGCAAGGCAAGCGGCCAATGCCCTTGACTCGCCGGAGCATCATGTCTATCTCGGTGAGAAATTTTTTAAGGAAGAACGTCTGGATGAGGCCGGGCGGGAATTCAACCTCGCCCTGGAGCTTGAGCCACGCCATTCTGCCGCAAATTGTGGCCTGGGATTGGTGTTGGGATACAACGGCGACTTCGAGTCCGCGTTCAAGGCGATGGACAAGGCCCTGGACTATGGCCGCAATCCTCATGAACGGGCCTTGGCGCGGGTGGGTTACATGCGGCTCTATTCGCGGCAGAAAGACAGGAAATGGCTGGCGGCGGTTCGAAAGAATTTCCGTAGCGCCATAGGCCTTGAACCGGATATACCCGAGGCCCACTATTACATGGGGCTTGCATGCAAGGAGGCCTTGGAATTTACAGAGGCGACAGCGGAATTTTCCAAGGTGCTCAGCATCGACAGGCTCTTGACCAAAGAGGCCGATGAGCAACTTGCCCTGCTGCAAAAGATTCAGCGGGCCATGCCCGGAACCGTGGTGGGCAAAATGCTTGCCCTGCGGGAAAAGATCACGCGCGCGGAACTGGCCGCCATTCTGGTTAATGAATTGCGTCTTGAAGAGCTTTTTGCCCAGGCGGGGAAAAAACGACAGATGCAGAAGGCTCTTCCCATC
>CAZDYX010000019.1:2107-15822 GCA_964509775.1 uncultured Desulfobulbia bacterium
CGATATTGAGGGTCATTCTCTGCAGGCTGATCTTGAGATTGTGCTCCGCCTGAATGTGCGGGGTATGGAACTGCTTCCCGATCAAAGATTAGCCCCAGACGCGATCCTCAGCCGGGCAAGTTATGCCATGGTGTTTGAGGATATCCTCAGCACCATCGCCCATGATCCCGTACTAAGTGTACGACATCTCGGCACCCCGTCTCCCTTTGCGGATGTCCCGGACGATGCCCCGTATTTCAATGCGGTCATGGTCTGCTGCGGAAGGGGGTTGTTGGCCGCAACGGATATCCGTTCCGGCAAGTTTGACCCGGCAGGCCCGGTGCCAGGGGTTGACGTGCTGTTGATGATTCGCAAACTGAAAGAAGAACTACGTCTTTTCTAAAAAGGAATCAGGGCCATGAAGAAACAACGAGCAAATATGATGTCATGTATCCTTTGGTTAGTGGCTATATGGATCTCGTACCCGACCTCAACTCTGGCGATCGAAACAAATTCCCAAGGAGAGGTCATAGAGACCTTAGGAACCGGGACCATCAACTGGACCACGAGAAGGCTTGAGGCCAGCGGGGTGGCCGACCCGGATCAGCCCGTATATTCCCGCGTAAGGGCGGCGCAAATCGCGGCACGGGCCGAGTTATTGACGATTATCAAGGGCCTGCGCATCAGAGGTCAGTACGGAATAATTCAGGGGGTGTTGCGTAAAGACATCAGCGAGGTTGACCTGGAGGGTTTCTTGGGCAATTCCTATGTCACCGAGCCAGTCATCAATAACCTGGGTCTGGTTGAGGCCAAGGCCTTTGTGTTTCTGGATCGGCAAGGCAATTCCGTGTTGTTGCCGGACAAAGGGATGCTCAAAACCGAAGGGGTACGTTCGCCTCCTTCTGCCTCTAAACCCTTGCCGAGCCGGTATTCCGGATTGATCATCGATGCCCGCGGTCTCGGATTGAAACCCGCGCTGGCGCCAAGAATTCTCGGCGGCCCGAACCATCTGGAGGTTTACGGTGGCGCCGCAGTAGACAAGGAATATGCACTCAACAAAGGGTTGATGGGCTATACCGCGTCCATGGAAAAGGCCCGCGCCCTGAACGAAAGAATCGGAGCCACCCCTTTGGAAATAAAGGCTGTCGCCGCAGTTGACGGCACGGATGCGGAGATTTCGTTGGATGACGCCCTGATTATCTCCTCGGCCCTCAAGGCATATGATTTTTTAAAGGAATGCCGTGTGGTGATGGTGCTTAACTGATTACGCTGGCCCAACCTTCAAAACCGTGTTTCATGCCCGACCCCGTTTTCCCCGGTGTCTTTCGTACCCGTGCCCTTACCCGTGCCCGGCTTCTCACCTCCGGTGCTTTTTCGTGTTCGGGTACGGGTACGGTAAGGAACGGACGAAGCGAGGATCAAAGCCAGTTTACAGTTGGTGGTTGCGCAGCATGAATTGGTCAATCGGAGAATAATGGAATCATGTGGAGTCGCGTTTTCTTGGTAATGGCGTTTTTCTACTATATTGCTCTGCCGATGACGGCTCGCGCTGTCGCCGTCATGGCCGAAGGCATGGCCGCGATCGAACCAGATATCGCCGTCGCCCGGGATCTCGCTATTCTGCGGGCCAAGCAGCAGGCTCTTGAACAGCTCGGAATCGGAATACAGGCACGGAGCATCACTGATCAAGGTAAAGCTCTCGATGAGATGATCATGGTCCAAACAAATGGTTTCGTTGATTCGTATGAAATTCTCGAAGAAGGCGCGCGGGACGGCAATTACCATGTCCGGTTGGCCACCGAGGTAAAAAGCGGCGATGCCTTGGCAGAGAGTTATCAATCAATATTTCGGGGACGGATTTTGGCCATCGCCTCTGATGGGCCAGGGAGTGAAATGATCGTCAATCAACTCAGATCAGAGCTGGCCGCTGGCTTTTTTCATGTGTTGGGGCCGACCGATCAGAAGCCGAATTCAGACTACTCTCCGGATTACTCGCTGGAGGTTCATTGCTTGGTAACGCCCTATGCGAACGCTTATGACATCATGTCTTTTAGTGTCTCCGCCAGCATAGCGATGACCCAGACTGCCACCTGCCGTCAGGTTCTCCACACGACCACTGACAAGCCGGTGATCATTTATGGCCTTGATCAGAACCAGGCCCTTGGCGGGGAAAGCAGAAATCAGTTCGCCCATAAGGTCGTTGCCCCCCTTATCAACTTCTTCCGGGAATCGCTTAAGGCACTTGCCCAGCGCAATTCACGGATCATCAAGATCAGCATTACCAATCTGCCTGATCTTGAGACCTTTCGCGCTTTCCGGGAATACGTGAAAAACATCCGGCTGGGCATGGTTGGGCTTGAAAGCGCGCAGTACCGCGAGGGGGAAGGAACCTTAGAGGTTGGCTACCAGGAGGATAGTCTGTACCTGGCCGCCATTATCGCCTTTCGCCCTGAATATCAGGTGAAGGAACAGGGAAAGGACCGGATCATAGTCAATTATGATAAAGGACGGACAAAAGGTTAATGGGTCGGCTGGTGAAAAGAAGCTACTCGAAAAGCATGTCAATATGGCGCATTTCTGGAGCTATTTTGGGACTCGCCCTTGGTGTCTTGGTCTCTGACCTTGGGGCCATGGATAATGACTCCGATGGTCGGATAAGAGAAAAAATCGAAACGGAGACCGTCTGGGAGCTTGCCAGGGCGCAATCGGAACAGGAATGGACGCGGGCAGAGCGGGCGCAGCAGGAAGAGTGGCAACGGACCAGAGCCGAAATCGAGCGCATATGGGACAGCGTTATCTTTTCCACCAAGAAAGAATGGGTCGAATATGATACGCAGCATACCGCACGCAGCATGGTCGACTTTGAACACGGCACTATCGTTTTTGAGGCCATTGGGCCAAACGATGATCCAAAAATCAGAGAAAGGGCAATAGGACAAATCGTTGACCGGGCGCGGGAGGTGTTCGGCCAGGAAGACCTTGCTGGTGAAAAGGTGCTTGAGAATCAGATTATTGCGGATAACGGCGCACCAATAACCGAAAGAAACCTTGATCAATATCTAAAAGAAGAAGTCCTTCCCGCGGTTAAGCCGGAAGCGGTCCCGTTTCAGGCCCTGGACGGTCGGATGCGGAAGAAATTCTCCGTGCAGGTGAATATGGTTCCTGATCATATCCGGCGCCGCGCCGCCAAGTACCTACCCCTAGTCCGGAAGAATGCCGCTCATTTCGGGATTGATCCTCACCTCATTATGGCCATTATCCACACCGAATCATTTTTCAATCCCCGCGCAGTATCGCCGGAAAACGCAGCAGGCATCATGCAGATTGTTCCCGACCAGGCCGGCCGTGAGGCCTTTCGGTTCATCCATGCCCAGGACCAGCCGCCTACCCAAGAATACCTTTTCAACCCGGCTAACAACATCGAGCTGGGAGTTGCCTATCTTCACCTTTTGAGATTTCAGTATTTCAAAGATATTACAGACGATCTAAAAAATCGCTATGTCTGCATCTGCGGTTATAACTGGGGACCAACCTCCCTACGCCGTCAAATTGTCAGCCCCTATCCCATAACCACCATGAGTGACGATGAGGTCTACACCCTCCTGCGGCGTGAAACACCACCGGAAACGCGGGAGTACTTACGGAATGTCGTTGAGAGGACGGCGCGTTACGCCTCCTTTTCTTGAAAGGGGATTTAGCGGAGCCTCATGTAAGAACTGTTTATAATCAATAGAATTACTGCCGCGTCCGTATTTTTACATTAGCCTCGGCGAATTCGGTGGTAATTTTTTTTCGGTGCAGAGTGTTGGCGGCGACAATTGTTGCTACGCGGGCTTTTTACTAACTTATAGGGGGACCAAGATATCATGAGCCATTCAGTCCCATATACCATAACCTTTGAGCATAAAATTTTCGATAACGGCAAAAAATATAAGGTGTTCGGCCAAGCTCCGCATACGATCCGCCTGAAAAACGGCCAGACCATCAGTATCGATAATTTTGATAAGATGGCAAAAGAGCTTGGGATGAAGGGAATTGTAGTGGAGAGAAATAGATCGGAGACGACAAGGTACGACTTCAGGTACACGGTCAAGATAACCATGCAGGATTGCGGCGTCCTGCCGGTAGCCATCACATGGGAAGATATAGACAAATATTCTTCCCCTGGGTTTCAAGAAATGGTCTTCACCAATACGCGGTATGTCACCAATATAAGTTTGACAGACGAGGGGGAAATAGTTCGTACGCAAGAAAAAATATGAGCGCAGTTTCAGTATTATTGGTAAAAATCGCCGAATCAATTAAGATCGATACCGACTACAAGGAGGTGTAATATGCTTAATGAAAAACAAAAAATTATACGGAAATCCATGTTAGATACAATAATAAACCAACTACTGCTAATGTCCAGTTCCTTAAGCAATTTAACTGAGGAAAGAAAAAAAACATACGAGCATGATTTAAAGGAATTTATTGCCGTATGCTACGAAGTAAGTGAAGACGAGAACATAAATGGTTTCTCGTTAAATTTAATACTTGACAGGCTTCCGTTCAACATGTGGACTCTTGTCATATTAAAAATGAGAGAGAAAGGTGTTTGGGGCAATGAAGCCACAATATCAAATTTTACGGCAACAGAGAAAGAGGAGTTAAAAACTTTAATTCTTTCAAACATAGCTCCCCTTTTGAATTAATTTAAGGGGGTATCCATTTTACTGGCCTTCTGTTTTTCCACAGATCATTTTCTTGTATGAAACCGGATCGATGCATACGGCCTGTTCTAAAAGTCGATAAAATAACAACCCACGAGCCCTTGAGGTTCGGCGGTTGAAACGATTAGGCCAGTAAAGTGGATACCCCCTTTCCAGATTTCTCATGATCATGGGATTCATAGAGTCTTTCCTTCCTTCAATCCCCACGACCATCGGCAACCCTTCCCTTTTTTATAGCAAAATTAGGGAAGGGTTACTTATTCTAAAAAGTTTATCCCCCTAAGCTATAATAGGGATAAGCTACTTTCTATTCTATTGCCTGTCATTCACACTGTCCTGTTGAACCAATTCGCCATTCCTAAAATCATCATTGATCAATTTTGATTGGAATCGGCAGAATGTAGAAGTTAATGCAATCATAACAATAGAAACACCAGCCTACAAAGCGCATGGTGTAATTGTAAGATTGCTGCAATCAAACAAAGAACGCCAGCCTCCAGAGAGAGAGCATGGTGAATTTGTACGATTGCTTCTGAACAATGCATCGCCAGCCACCAAAGAAAGCGCTAGGTGGACTTGTTCAGATTCGTTTAATAGAGCGGCAACATGAATAGAACTTAGCTTATCCCCTATTACCAATAACACTGCAATAATTGACTTTTCAATAATTGTATTTGAAATAATTTCCTTCAAGGAACATATAGAAATATTTAATTTATACCCATAACATCTCAAAAAAAACAGGAGGCGACCGGCATAAAATTTAATGAAAGGAGGAAAATTATGAAAAATTGAACTGATATTTGAAAATGTCTGACTTGAGTAAGTGTCAGGCATGTATATGTTGTTATTCTTTCTGCTGGGGAGCTTTAACTAGCTATTAAAGCTCCTTTTTCTTTGAATGAAAGAATAACAATACAAGACTAACTTCAACAACAGTGGAAAGAAGAAAATGTATACGACAGATATTGGAAATGCTCCTGAAGTAAATCTATTCAATTATGCCCACCAGTTAGTAAAGCAAGGTTTTCGTCTGACGATAATGCATAATCACATGAAGCATCCACTTGAACGAAATTATTACAAATTTCAGCATCCACCTACTCCAGATATGACTGGTATCGGAATTGTCATTGGTAAAAATTTCAAGAATGGCTTTTACACTTATTGTATTGATATTGATATTTATGATCAGTCGGTAAGAGATGACATCTTGAGCAAGATATTACAAGTGATAAAAAAAGATGTGTATTTTGAATCCACTCCATCAGGTGGATGCCACATAATATTTTTTTGTGATTCCAAGATCAAAGCAAAACGAAAATATACTCTTGAGAATTCATCTAAAGCTGAAATCGAATTATTCACAAGGGAAAAATCTTATGTAATCATTGCACCAAGTATGGCCAAGAACAAACATGACAACATAGGAAAGTACCAACAAACATCAGAAGTAGACCTGATTCATTCTGCCATATTATCTAAAGAAGAAATGTCGTCAGTAGTTGAGTTTTTGAACTCTCTTTCTGGTGACAAGAAAATCAATGGTTCGATCGAATCTGGTAGAAGAAATTCACAAAGAAACATTGCAAACCAGAATTACCAAGATGCAGAGGAATATATATACCGGTATGGATCACCTTCTGAAATCAATAAGCTGATAAAAATCTCATACCCAAATATGATTGAACTACTTGATTTCCTTGATATTGATCATGCCCAAGAAGAGAAGGAGGACTATCTTAGATTTTTCTCTCTTGCTGCTAATGATGGTAATAATCCTGACGCCTCATTGTACCATAATAGAAATAATACCAGTCCATACAGGTGGTCAGGGTATTCAGTAAAAGATTATCACTTCGACGACGATGGAATAAATTTCGCGAAGTATCTCTGCAAATACGACAGGGAAAAGTTCGACAAGTTGATGAGAGCTATTGGATTCAATAATTCGCCGATTGATATTCCCATCCAAACAAAGCCGACATGTCAAACAGTGGAATTCAGTATTGCCAACTATCCTTCAGAGAATCAGGCCGATCAAATATTACAAGAAATCAATACAATCATCAGAGAAAACATTGGTATCAAGCAAACAAAAATTGTACTCACAGCTCCGACAGGTACTGGGAAAACAGAAATGTTTTATCGACTGGCAGAGCAACAAAAGATCAAGATGATCATGGCACTACCATACACTTCACAAGTATCACAAGGAAAAACTAGACATACTGTAGCAAATGTACTCACTGGATTATGTGGAAATGATTGTAATGTGTCAAAAATTGGTTCTATTTTCATGACTTACGATAAATTTGAATTAGTTGCAAAGGAACTTGGCAGTAGTTTGAATGAATATATCCTGATCATTGATGAAGCACATAATCTCGTGAACCAGATCAGTTTCAGAAAAATGGTATTGACCAGACTGAAGAGCCTGTCAAGTAAATGCAAGGCTGTTGTTTATATGACTGCCACTCCTGACTATATCAATTACCATGATGTCGATTTGATGATAAAAATAAAAACGGAGATAAAGAGATCAACTGTTGCCAATGTGGTCAAGTACCATTCGAAAAGCAAAGAAGTGTTAAGCAACATCGTCTTGAATCAGCATGTTGACAATAAGATTGATATGATCTACGCAAGAAATACTGATTTACTATATCAACTCTCGGAAATCATTAGCAAGAATTCAGGTTTAAACACTAATATCTTGTATTCTCGTATTAAGAACGAGAGTCAAGCCTATAAAAACATTATTGAGAAAGGAGAGTTGTTAATCGGCGATGTTTTGTTCACAACCAATCTGATTATTGATGGAGTGAATATTGAAGATAAAAACATCGGAAATATATACCTGCTTGACCCGATTGCAAGTACGGATTTGATTCAATTCCCGTCAAGATTCAGAAATGGTTTCAACAGGTATTTCATTATGATTTCAGGTAATAAGACCAAATTCCCGCCGATCAACGAAGATATTAATCGGCAGAATCTTGTTGAAAGATACTATCGAATCGCTGCCATACAAAAAAAGATCAATGATAGCTTTCGATCACAGATTGAATCTGTATGCAAGACATTCGGCACGAGATCATTGTATCTGCCAGAGAGTAAAAGCTATGCTGCTATAGAAAAAATTCAGCTTTCGGAATGCTTGGGTTTACTGGATGTAGATGGCAATATATCTGACGGACTGATATTGGAAAAAGTGCAAACAATTGAAACATTGAAAATGAGGGGCGATATTTCTCTGGTTAAAGAATATATGGAAAAACCTGAATACGGATTTTCTGTAAATGAAGTTACTGTTGAAGATTTGATAAAATCCAGCCTTTCACCAGAAGAGATCAAGAAAGCTGAGCAGGCTTTAGCTGAAGAAAATCGACAGTGCATAGAGATGTTGAGATCAATACTTGTCAAGGGTATCGAAAATGATGATTGCCAGGAGCTATTGTCTGAATACATCCGAAACAACAAGAAATATTATTCTTTAGGGAAAAGAATCGGCGGAAAAGATACTCAGAATACTGAATATAAGAGAATCATTCAAAATAGATCCTGTCATGTACTGCTTGACAGATATTGTATGGCTCTTGAATTTAATGCAACTCATCCGATGGATATCATCAACAATGAATACTCTAACGATGAGATATATTCAATCAGACGAGCTCATCATAATTTGATGATAGAATACAATAGAGATGAGGTAAAAAAAGACGATAAATATTTCAGGTATTTCTATCTCCGAGAATTTATCATACGACTGAAAAGAAGACTTGACTGTGATATCGTCGTATTAGCAAGAGAACATCTCTGTATGTATGTCGAACATGTCAACAAGAAATTTGGAAATATTTATACTGGAGACATTATCAAGAAAATTTCAAAAGATATGAGTGATATTTTCGACTTAGAAGTCACTAAGAAGAGAAATAAGAACGGCTCTAAAGATAGTTTTTATATGGTTGACAATGAATGGACCATGAACAATATTCGAGGAATGAGTTTTTCATGTCCATCTTAATCATGTTATCTTCCAGGTAAGATGATTTCTCAGTTTCCGCCGATCCCCCCCCTATAAAAGATGAGATAAGAGACAACATTTTATCTCTTTCATCTCATTCCATTATTTCAATATAGAATATCATTACATTTTTTGGGGCATAAGCAATTTTTTATTTTTTTATATATACAAAAAAAATAAATTTTTGCTTAGTCCCCTAAAATGCAAGTGTGAAATTTTTGTAATCTGAAACACTGAAAGAAATTCTGTAACACTGAAGAAAATTGAGAAAATCTAACTTCCTTTATAGGGGGGATCGGCGGAATTACGTGATTTTATATTGAAATGAGAAATGAAAATATAAATAGCTATACAATATATATGATATTGTCAATGTTTTCATAATCCAATCAATCCAGATAGACAATAACTCAATAGAATAACTAATAATTAATTTGTGGCGGCAATAATCTACTATACTAAACAAACAACAATGATAATTGTAATGACTACAAAAATATATGGAGTAAAAAACCATGAATCTAAAAACAATTAATTTCAAACAATTTAAAAACACTAATAAAACAATTATTACTAAAGGTGATTACATCGCGAAAATTGATAGTATAGAACAGGAAGAGAATAGTGATGTAATAAAAATTATATGGATAATACAGGATGGAGAATTTGCCGGAACTAAAATTTACTGTCATTTCAATTTGTCAATCCCAACATCTTTAAGAGTATTTACTATCATGATTTTACATACCGGTATCGATCCTGAAAAGTTAGAAGATACCAAAGAGCTTGTAGGACGTGAGTGCAAATTACGAATTGTGCCAACCTGCAATGAATTTGGAGATAATAACACTATCAAAAAGTTTCTTCCAATTGATTATAGCAAAAGAAGTATTGATATACTTTGTGAAGAATTAATACAAACTGTCAACTAACAAGAACTGTAACAACTATTATTGCCGTTTATTGCCGCCAGTAATTTTTACGGCCGTTCTTTGATATGCTTGAAAAGTAATGCATTGCTAAAAATTGTGAAGAGTCTAGCAATAGAAAAAAGCCAGGCTCTTCACTTTTTAACAATAATCAATCTTGCATTTGGCAAGATGGGCTCTTCTCGTTTCCAAGAGGGCTCATCTTTTTATAGGTGAGGGATGTCGGCCGATATTCAAAATGAAAAGATTAACAGGATCGATGCGTCAACCTTGTATTTATCATACAACGAGATCGATAATATTTCCTTTGCCGGCTTCAGCCATTAATGCTTCTGGTTGTTGTGGCTCAGGAGGGCTATTAACGGTATTCTGGATAAGTTCCATCAAAACGTTCGGCATCTCCATTGCTTTCTTCATGGCATAGGTAGCAGCGCCGAAGTTATTTCCTGTAATTTCCATGTTTGCCCTCCATCTTTCTATAGTAATGATTCTGTCTCAAATTCGCCAGGGAAGAAATTATTTGACACCCGGTACCACTGATGAATAAATAACATTATCTCCCATCCGGCGATGCCGATAAATGCCTGCCAGCGGAATCCAAAAATGGTATAGTCTTCCTCTTCAGCACATAGTCTACCGACCAAGAACAGAGAGAGTTTTAGATATGAACATCCAAAACATACTGATCGAATTTGAACGTAACAAAGGATATTTCCCTCGTGAAGCGGTCGAGGCAGCCATTGCCAATCGCGACGCTATTACCCCAGAGCTTTTGAGAATCGTCGAGGACACCACCAAGAATGCCGATGACTTGGAAAAAGATGACGGATGCATGTCGCATCTCTATGCCATTTTCCTGTTGGCCCAGTTTAGAGAAAAACGCGCATACCCTCTTTTGGTCGATTTCTTTTCATTGCCCAGGGATCAGACTTTTAATTTGACCGGGGATATTGTCACCGAGTCCCTTGCTCAGATCCTGGCTTCTGTTTGTGGCGGAGATACCGACTTAATCAAGTCATTGATCGAAAATAAAGATATTAATGGGTATGTCCGTGGGGCAGCTTTGAAAAGCCTGGTGTGCCTGGTGGCTTCAGGAGAAAAGAGCGTTGAGGAAGTGACCGCCTACTTTAAAACCCTTTTCAATGGTGGGTTGGAAAGGGTGTTCTCTCAAATATGGAACAGCCTGGTTGTCAATACCGCTCGCCTGTGCTCAAACGAGATGCTTGACGATATTGAAAAGGCATTTGAGGATGATCTGGTCGAACCGTTTTATGTGGATATTGAGACAGCCAAGGAGATGCTTGCTGAAGACCATGAAAAAAAGCTCGATAAGTTGAGCAAGGACCCCAGATTTAACCTGATCAATGATACAGTTAATGAGATGCAAAGGTGGGCATGCTTTCGTCCAAAGAAACCGATCCCATCAAAGAGTCCAGTAACCTCTCGTAAGGTCGGTAGGAATGAGCCCTGTCCTTGTGGCTCTGGCAAGAAATTCAAGAAATGTTGCGGGCCTTGACCTCTTCCATCTCTGAAATAAATGTTGCCTTCCATTGAAGGCAGGGCTATTTATTCGGGATGTTAACGAACACGTTTGCCCATATCCCTGGCATTGGCCTGAAAACCGAGAAACGATTATGGTCCGCGGGTATTCATTCCTGGGATAATTTTGTTGAACCGCTTCCCATTCGGTTACCCGCCAATAAGGTTGATTTGATCAGAAATTACCTTAACCAGAGCAAGGATTGCCTTTCTAACCACCCAGAATATTTTGTAGAGTTGTTACCCTCCAGCCAACATTGGCGATTGTTTCCTCACTTTCGACACACCACTGTCTACCTCGATATAGAAACCACTGGATTAAACGGCTTTGGAAATGAAATCACAACCATAGCCATGTACGATGGAACCGCCGTATCGTACTACGTTAATGGTGAAAATCTTGAACAGTTCGAAGAGGATATTACCAAGTATGATGTCATTGTCACGTATAACGGCAAAAGCTTTGATATCCCTTTTATTGAAACCTTTTTCAGAACACGAATTAATCAAGCCCATATCGACTTGCGATACATCCTCAAAAATCTTGGTTACTCCGGTGGCTTAAAGGGCTGTGAAAAACAGCTTGGACTGGATAGAGGTGTGTTGGATGAGGTTGATGGCTACTTTGCTGTGCTATTGTGGCATGAATACCAAAAGACCCGCAACAGGAAAATTTTAGAGACCTTATTGGCCTATAACATTGAGGACGTTGTCAATCTTGAGGTCCTTATGGTCGAGGCATACAATAGGAACGTGCAGAATAGCCCCTTCAGCCAAACCCATAAGCTACCTACCCCACGGCGTCCCGAGTTGCCTTTTTCGGCTGATGTGAAGGTGATCGACAAGATTAGGAGAAAGTATGGTGTTTAAATCAGTTTCCGCCGATAGAAGAAAAGCTGTCGAGTTGCGGACGCGGAAATTGGTATCTGATATTTTTATATTCTGGTTCGGCAAATTAACGAAAAGGAGAAGTAGCAATGAAAACTAGCTTTCTCTCTCTATTGGCTATAGTTGTTTTAATGGTTAGTGGCTGTACTGGAACGACACCGGTCAAGAATTTGACATTACCACCGGTAAGCACAATCGAGGGAACTGTTAGCCAGCTTGATGAAAAAGGTTTTACTCTTACAGACAATTCCGGCTCAATCTTTGTTCGAGCCAAGTTGCCAGATAACAAGAAACTGAATCTTTCTGCTGATGAGAAAGTGAAAGTGTATGGCAATCTACAAGGTGGTCAGGAAAAAATATTTGATGGATATGTTATTAAGAAAACGACGGGTGAGCAGATTATTGTAAGCAATCCGACTCCTCACCTCGGTTTCATTATTCAGAGTTCTTTCAAATAATGCCGAACCAGCGACTGCGGTGGATTGTCGGCCTCGGGCGCTTCTTCAGAGTAGTAGCTGGTTTTGGGCTTTGTGCTTTTTGTTGGGTTGGTCATAGGCCGCCAACTACTGAGCCTTGTTGTTATCGTGATTCCCATTCAAGATCTATTTAACAAAATCCGGTGGGATAAAGAGTTTGGTCATGGAGCCTTTGTCCTCGGGTACTATGATCGGACAGAAGACAGAGTCGTCTCTGTCCCTTTTGAAGAAATAGTGTACACGGGGTACAAATTCTCTTTCGTGGTCATTGGCAATTACGGTGAATCATGTTCGATCCCGTTTCACAGAGTGAGGGTAGTCTATAAAGATGGGGTCCTGATCTGGTCCCGCTAATTTCTGCCTGTTTTTTGTCTATGACCGATACCAACATCTGCCCATGTAATTCTGGCCGTCAATTTTCCGAGTGCTGCGAACCATTGCTTACCGGCAAAAGAACTGCCGTCACTGCTGAGGCCTTAATGCGGTCTCGCTACACCGCCTATGTGGTCCGGGATGTTGACTATTTGATCAAGACATGGCATCCGTCAACCAGGCCGATTTCTATTAACCCCGACACCATCCCGGAGTGGTATGGTCTCCAGATCATGCGCACAGAAAATGGAACAGCTTCCGATGATCAAGGAATCGTTGAATTCAAGGCCACATCCCTTTCACACAAGAAAATCTGGAGGCTTCATGAAATCAGCCGATTTCAAAAAGAAGACGGCCAATGGCTCTATGTCGATGGAGACATCAAGGGTGACTCTCCTCCTGTTGTAAGAAAAGGAGAGAAGGTCGGCAGAAATGATCCTTGTACTTGCGGTAGTGGAAAGAAATTCAAAAAGTGTTGCGGACCTTGACCAATCATCCTTATCTTTGTTTTGATTTTCAAATAGAACATTCATGAAACCCATCTCCCATCTCAAACCATGGGCCAGACTCGGCATCAGTAAAGAAAAATATAAGGCTGCTCGTCTCTGGAAAAAAGCGGGAATGAGCAGGGAGAAGTACGAAGCAATGATCCTTGCCGTACCCCAGGAAATCATCGAAGAGCACCGAAGGGAAGTCGAAGTGAATTCTATTATGGAACAGATCTTTGGAAAGGAAATCGCTTCGGAGTTATGACCAAGAAAATCAATTAAGATGTCAGTTAGATGTT
>CAZDYX010000019.1:15832-22416 GCA_964509775.1 uncultured Desulfobulbia bacterium
TCTGGATGTGTCAATTAAGAACGGGTATCCCATACGGTGGTCGCATTCTACAAGGAAAGACTGATCAACTACGAATACACCGGGTGCTCAAGTCGTTTCTCAACCAACCAAGTAGCTCTATGCAGGAAATAACCAGATGAAAAACAAGAAAATATCCATCGACAAGTCCCCTCAGAAAATGTCAGAAATCATTTCTGAATATGCGGGGAAATATGTCATGGAGGGTGATGAAAATGCATCTCATGAACAACGGCAAGGTTTTCTGAACATTGCATGTATAGCTTGGAATATTGCACTGCTTCCGACAGTTCACCGTGCTAATGTTGTGCTGGAATTTATTAATAACTACCGAGAATCAAATAAAAAAACAACAAATGACAATGATGTATCAGCCTTAAAGAATGATATTGAAGCCCTTATCAAATGGAAGGATGAGAGATTCAACTCTGTAAATAAAATTATTGTCGCTGCAGAACTGTTGAAAACTAATGAATCATATTCTCTTAGAATTACCTCAACCGATCATTCTGTTTCAGATGCTGCAATCATGAAAAACTCCCAAGGATATTCCAAGTTTCGTGTTCAATAATAGCATAAGGCCCAGGTTCTGCTTTGCTTGAGCAACAAGGTCAAACAGGGGATCGTGCTTTCGAGTGACGCAAGCAAAAAGGTTAAAATCTGATTCATGCAGTCATCCCCCCTATACCAAACCGGGATAATCAAGGAATCAATTCGCGGCATTGTGGATCGGGTTACATTCCATAACCCTGATAATGGCTGGTCGGTTCTTCGGGTCTTACCCTTCAATAGCCTGGACAAACAAGAGACGGTCGTTGTCCATCAAACAAAGGTGTTTGCCGGGGCAACGATGGAATTCTTTGGTTCCTGGATCGTTCATCCCAAATTCGGCAGACAATTCAAGGCGACTGAAGCCATTGAGAAAAAGCCTGCCACCGCTGCCGCTCTTGAAAAATACCTCGGTTCCGGTCTTATCAAGGGTGTCGGTCCGAAGACTGCAAAAAAAATAGTTCAGCATTTTGGCGATAAAACGCTGGATGTGTTCGAAGGTGATATCAATAGGCTCACCGATGTTCAGGGGATTGCCGAAAAAAAATTAGAGATGATCACCCAGGCCTGGGTCGAACACCGGGCCATCAGGGATGTGATGATGTTCCTGCAATCCCACGGGATCAGCACTCTGTTCGCTGTGCGTATCTATAAGCAATATGGGAATAATGCCATCCAGTACACCCTTGAAGATCCATATCGACTTGCCAGCGACATCTACGGTATAGGTTTTTTCTCCGCCGATAAGGTGGCGCTCAGCATCGGATTGAACAGGGACAGCCCACAACGGATCATGGCCGGCATAAAGCATATTCTTGCAGCCAGCAGGGATTTTGGTCACTGCTACCTGACCGCCTCACAGGTCGAAGCTCAGACCAAAGAGTTGCTAGAACTGGAGATTCATGATCGCTTGCCTGGATTACTTAAGCAAATGGAGCAAGAAGGGCTTCTCATGGTTCGCGAACTTGTCTCCCCGGAAGGGACAACAACCGAACCCTGTTACTATTCAAAATCCCTCTACTTTGATGAGCAGTATGTCGCCAAGAAGGTTTCCGGCATGGGTCAACCTCACCATGTTGATGCTGCAAGAGTTGAACGGTGGATCAGCAACTACTGCCAGGCCAAAAATATATCTCTCAGTGATGAGCAAGCAGCCGCTGTCCAAGGGATCGTCAACGAGAAGTTTTCTATCCTGACCGGTGGCCCTGGTTGCGGCAAGACGACCAGCACCCTTGTTTTAGTGAAATTGCTTGAGGCTATGAAGCTGAAGGTTCTGCTTGCAGCCCCAACCGGTCGGGCAGCTCAGCGCATGACAGATGTCATCGGTCGGGAATCCAAGACCATTCATCGCCTTCTGGAATGGCAAATCGGGAAATTCAATAAGAACGAGGAAGCCCCTCTGGATGTTGATTTCCTTATCGTTGACGAATGTTCCATGTTGGATATCAACCTCACAGCTTCCCTGCTCAAGGCTGTCCCTGAACATAGTCAGGTTCTTTTTATCGGCGACGCTGACCAGCTTCCATCCGTTGGTGCCGGGAATGTGCTTCGAGACCTGATTGCCTCTCGGAAGGTGCCGTGTTTTATGCTGACCAAGATTTTCCGGCAGGCACAAGAATCATCCATAATCAGGTATGCCCACCAGATCAACCATGGAGAGCTGCCAAACATTGACTCACCGTTTAAGAATCCTGAGATATGGAAACAGGGGGTTGATTGCCTTTTCTTCGATTCAGATGAGGCAACCAAGGACCAACTGAATTTTATTACCAGGGTGAAACGCTACCACGTATCATCCAATATACCTGATGGGCCGGCAACAGAACCCGATCCGAATCCCTACGAATTCCGGATCAATGAACCGGTAAGGCCCTATGATACCGAACTGGTCATTCCTCAAAAATTTCAGCACGTGAATCTGGAAAAGGTGCTCAAGGCACAAACTCAGGTGGATGAATTATTAGCGGTGCTCAAAAATGTTCATCCCTGGTCATCGCTGCGTTTTGGGCTTTCCGCCGCTGATATGGTGAGGAGACTATACCTTGAATGGATACCGAAATATTTCGGAAGCAAGTGTGAAATCCAGATCCTTTCACCCATGACCAGAGGAAGTCTCGGAACGATCAGTTTGAATCAGATGATTCAGGAAACGGCCAATCCGCAGCAGGAAGGGAAAAGCCAGTTGAAGGTCGGAGAGAGGATTTTTCGAGAAGGCGACCGGGTTATCCATCGTCGGAACAATTATGATCTTGGCGTGTTCAACGGTGACATCGGCACAATCCGAAAGATCGACAACGAGGAGTTGACTTGCGTTGTCTCTTTTTATCCCGATGGAAGAGAGGTCCAGTATCAGAGCGAAGACATAACCGAATTGGACCTGGCCTATGCCATCACCATTCACAAAAGCCAAGGGAGCGAGTTCGAAGCGGTGATCATACCTGTTCTCACCCAGCATTTCAAAATGCTTTTCCGAAATTTGATTTATACTGGCTTGACGAGGGCGAGGAAATTGGCTGTCTTTGTTGGGACCCGGAAGGCACTGGCCATGGCGGTAAGGAATCAGGATACCAGTAAGCGCCAAACAGCCTTAAAAGAACTTCTCTATTGATGTCTGTCATGGAAGAAAAAATGGAACGAATCTGCTTAAACTGCAACAGCTTTTTCCCTGACACTTTTGAGGAGGCTACCGAGTATGGAATCTGTCTGGCTGACGAAGCATTTGAGCCTTACATAGATGAGCTTCTTGATACCGGCAATCAAAATATTTGTCATGAACTGATTCAGGAGAAGAGATTCCTGTCTGAAAGGGTGTGCTGTTCTCAATACGAAGAAATCGAGATCATGGATTTACCGGAAAAAAATCTGGATGACTTTTTGGAAAGAATGGTTGTGAAGTCTGTTGAGCAACCCTCTACCCCTCTGCATTCATTCAAGGACCATTCATTTTCTGAGCTGATGAAGATTTCTGAACCGTTGAGAAAACTCCGGGAGGATTATGCATCCCATTCTGCTGAAGAAAGAAGGATGGCTGCCGACTATGAGTACCATGCAGCTTCGGCAAACCAATTGTTCTATGACAGCATCGGTCAACCTCTGGAAAAGAATCCAATACCGGGTGAGGTTGTAGCCCTGGCTATTGACCCGGATTATGCCCCAGCAATCCTTACCGTAGGCTCTATGGAGTATATCCAGGGCAGGGTAGATGATGCTATTGCGCTGCTTCTGTCCCTTACAAAGGTACCCAAGGGAACCGAAGACCTGTTTGTCATAATCGATAAGGCCGGTGATTTCCTGATTGACCGTAGTGATTTTGATAATGCCTTGGCTCTTTATATGGCAGGTATCCGGGAATTCCGCGAGGAACCACGGTTCTATTCTGGCGCTTCTTATTGTCTGGGAAAACTCGGGAAGGTTGATGATTCTGTGGTTATGGCAAGGAAGGCTGTCGAGTTGGTGCCTGACAACCATGAGTACTTAAACGATCTTGGTTTCAGCCTTGTCTTAGCCGGTCAATTTAATGAAGCCGAAACCGTTCTGCAAAATGCGATATCCTTATCACCACCAGACTACAAGATGGCCCGAAACAATCTTGAGTTTCTAAAGGAAAGAAAAAATGGCATCAACTGACAATGATTCTCCGTTCTTCGCCGATGTCATGGAAGAGGGCTACCACATCTTCAGCCTTAACCATGCAAAGACGCCTGGATTTTATCCGAATCAGTTTCCTGAGTATCCTGGCGTCAAGCTGAGTTCGCTTATTATCGGCGACCGTATTACCATCCGAGCCTTTTTTCGTGTTGATTCTGGAGAAGACCTTCAAATTGATGGCGGCTATATCGATCTTGAGGTTGAACATATTGAGCCTGATCACGTTTTTGGGGTTATCCTGACAGAACTTCCGAGTCATTTTGCCTTGGAAACCGGAAGCTCCTTGGAAATCAGGGAGGATGAGATTCTCTATAAAGTGGAGCAACAGGTGCATTGATGTTGGGTAATGTCAAAAGACTGGGGCTGTTTTTTCCTCGCCAGGATTTGACTAGGTTCTCTTCAATCTCTTGCTTTCGGATGGAGGGACGGTGAAGGAGGAAACCCCTTGGTCTACCTATATAATCCGATGCAGCGACAACACCCTCTATTCTGGTATTGCCAAGGATCTTGAGAAGCGCGTCGAAGCTTACAACAATAAAAAAGGAGCTATCCCAATGATAGACTCATCTCATGAGTATTATGGTTGGTGGCGGATCATCGAAACATCACTGTGGGCAAACGACGATATCGACCTTATCGGAAAAGCGCTGATATCGCTGACGGGACATGGTGACCGATTGAGAATGTTCGCTCTTCTCGCTCATGTGAACTGCAAGCCAACCAAGACCGGCGTGTCATTTACATGGAAGGGTGCTTGGGAGTACGATCCTGTTTCTGGAACCGGGAGTGTAAGGCTTCGCAAGGATGGACGCCTCACTGGTAAAATAAAAATAAAAAACGGTGATGAGAGCACTTTTATAGCTGAGAGGACTGAAGAACCGGACGAACCTATTCCAGATCCACCGAGTTACCGCGATAAATGGCGTCGTAGGTGGTAGCAAGCCCAAGGACACCAGCTTCGATTGAAGAACACCGGTGTCCTTGTCATATTCATGAGGCGAACCAGAGTCAAAATAGCAAGCTATGACAGATACAATGATCTCTTCTACCAAGAAATTCTCGTTGGCAAATTTGTTGAACGTTGATCCAAATTTCACTCCATGCCCCGCCGCTGCTGGAGATGAGTTGTATCCCAATGGCATCTTCGTTTTTAATATCACGAAACTCATTGAATATATTCAAAAAAACCCTGACGACTTCACTCCTGAAAAAGTAGCGGTCAGAGATTTTCCCGAAGGGTTTTCATCTATCAATGTGTCGCATATGGATTCAGTTGACGTCTCCCAACCGGTGATATTGGCAGAGATTTCTCCAGGCCGATACAACTTGATCGATGGCAATCACCGAATGGAAAAAGCCCGTCAGCTTGGAATGAACAACATCCTGGCGTACAGATTGAATGTTGACCAGCATATAAGATTCCTGACCAGCAAAGAAGCTTATATAAGCTATATTGGATATTGGAACGACAAAGTGAAAAATATGATGAAGAATCAATTTAGCTCTCTTTACCTTGCACCTTCTGATCGTGCTGTTCAGATTGAGGTGCCAGCAATGAACTTTCTCATGATTGATGGAGAAGGTGATCCCAACGAGTCGCAAAGTTTCCAGGGAGGAGTCGAGACCCTCTTTTCTCTTTCCTACACTTTGAAATTCATGGCCAAAAAAGGACCTTCGGCAATTGACTTCGGTGTCATGCCCTTAGAAGGGTTATGGTGGGCAGACGACATGACCAAATTCAGCGTGGAGAATAAATCCGGCTGGAAATGGACCCAGATGATCATGCAGCCAGCCAATATCACCCATGAGATGGTCATTGCGGCTACCGAGAAAGTACGGAAGAAAAAGAATCCTCCTCCTTCTTTGCCACTTGTCCGTTTCGAATCTTTCTCTGAAGGGAAGGCAGCACAGATCATGCACATTGGACCATTTTCCGGAGAAGGGCCTACCATAGAGAAGCTGCACCGGTATATCGTAGAGAGTGGTTTCCGGTTGACAGGGAAACACCATGAAATTTACCTGAGCGATATCAGGAAAGCAGCCCCGGCGAAATGGAAAACCATCATCAGACAACCAATGATTTGAACCATCATGAAGCCAGGATCAGCCTGGGTTCCTCACCGAATTGTCCGTTAAAGCATGCCACGGTGGCTTTAAAGATAGACCTCATGGAAAATATAGTTGATGAAAGAATTGATCAAGAAAATACGCAAGTTCCGTGATGAACGTGACTGGGACCAGTATCACTCTCCCAAGAATCTTTCCATGGCACTTATGGTGGAAGCGGCAGAGCTGGCAGAACATTTTCAGTGGCTGACTCAAGAACAAAGCAGAAATTTATCTGAAGAAAAATTGACCGCCATCAAGGA
>CAZDYX010000020.1:0-3975 GCA_964509775.1 uncultured Desulfobulbia bacterium
GGGCTCGATTGGAACGATGCTACTCGAACTTCCGTTACCTGGTGAACGGTTACCTCGTCTCCTACTGCAGGCAGTCATCTTGAACGATATCTCCGGTTCCGATTACCGGCCCCTCGCACCTTCCCCTGGACCACAGGTGCGTCCACCGAAGCTGGTAGGACTTAACCCCCTGGTTTCCTCAAAGACGGATTTAGTCCTCCGGAGGCCGATATCGCCATCAACTCCCATCCATCGGGAAGAAATGACCGGGGCAGCCGCAAGAAGCGAAGTGCTCCCCCATTCCGGGTCCGGACCGGATCCAATTCATCGGGCGAAGGTCCCCACGACCGCCGAGATCAAGAAGATTGCCGACCAGGTATATACCCTCATCGAGAAAAGAATCTTTATAGAAAAAGAGAGAAAGGGACTGCTCTAAATGGTTGAAAAGGCCAAAATCAGGCGCCTCGATACGAACGAGGAAATCCAGGTGATGTTCAACCCCGCGAATTACAGCGTGGTCGCCACCGGTCAACTGACCGGCGAGGGAACCTGCGTCCAGTTCAAAAGGGTCAACCTGGAGGATTACACGGTCAATCTCTTCTTCGATACCTATGAAAGGCGAACGGATGTAAGAAAAGAGACGCGGAGGATAACGGATCTGGTCATGCCCACGGTCGAGGGAAAGAAGACCAGGCAGCCGCCCGTGTGTCTTTTTGTCTGGGGCAATTTTTTTTACAAGGGAATCATCTACAAGATCGACCAGAAATTCACGATGTTTTTAGACAGCGGAATACCCGTCCGATCGGAGCTGACCGTTACCTTCAAGGCCATCCTGACCTCCGAGGAGGACGCGGCCTTAAAAGGGAATGAGGCATGTCGCAAATTTTGGACGGTAAAAAGCAATGACCGGCTCGACCTGATTGCCTTCAAGGCCTTGAATGATCCGGGGCAGTGGCGGAGGATCGCAGCGGCCAATAATATAGCGGACCCTATTACCTTCCCGGCAGACACCGACATCGGCAGGTTGCTCATCATTCCTGACTGAAGGATGTCATGATCAAAAACAACAGGATATACGCCGGAACCGTCGACATCCTCCAGAACGGGAAACCGTTACCCCCGTTTCTGCTGACGACGATCTCGGAGGTCACGGTTGAGGATAAATTGAATGAGGCCGCGGTCTTTACCATCAGGTTCAAAATCGGGGATTTTCTAAAACAGATGGTCACGGAGAAGATCGATGTGGACCACTTTGCAACCGGAGACGAGATCAAGATAGCCATGGGATTCGATCAGACAACGCCGATGATGGTGGGCGAGATCTTCTCAATCGAGCCGACGTTTCAGGAGCCGTTTCTCCTCGAAATTCGCGGGTACGACCGGCTCTTTAAGCTCACCTGGGGAGCGAAGACCGTGCCCTATAACAAACAGAAGGACAGCGATATCGCGGCAAAAATCGCGCAAGATAACGGCCTCTCCCCAAAGGCCGAGGATACCGCGGTCGTCTATCCCCAGGTGGTGCAGAACAATCAAAGCGATTATCGCTTTTTGCTGGAACGGGCCCAGCGGATCGGCTACGAACTCCTCGTCGATGACAAGACCCTGATCTTTCGAAAGTCGCGGGAAGGGGACGCCCCCAACCACTCCCTTACCTACGGGGAACACCTGCAACTGTTTTCCATCCGGATGAAGGCCGCGCCGAAGGAAACCAAGATAGAAGCGCGGGGCTGGGACGTCATGGCCAAGAAGGAGATTGGCTTTACGGCCGACCGTGGCGCGCAATCGATTGACGAGCGGGAGCTCTCCCCCGTAAAGGGGGGTGCCCGGATAACAGCGCCGGTTATTGACGAAGTGGCGATCGATGCAACCGATGCCGAAAAAATCGCCATTGCAAAGTATGAGGCGATTATGAAGGATATAATTACGGGCGAGGGAAAATGCTGTGGCGCCCCAGGGATCCGGGCCGGCAAGACCCTTGAGTTGAAGGGTATCGGCGACCGCCTTAGCGGCGTTTATTACGTGCTCTCCTCAGTGCATACCGTGAGCGATGAGGGATATGGGACCACCTTCCGGGGGAGGAAAACTGCGAAATGAGCATCTCCGATCTGCTGGAGGAAACCAGGGGTACGTCATCCCGCCTCTCCGGGGTCGTTATCGGCATTGTGACTAACAACCAGGACCCGGACAAATTAGGCAGGGTCAGGCTGAAGTTTCCCCGCCTGAGCAATGACACCGAATCGCCCTGGGCCCGGGTGGCATCCTTGATGGCGGGAAAGGACCGCGGTACCTTCTTTCTCCCGGAGGTTGACGATGAGGTCCTGGTGGCCTTTGAACACGGCGACATCAACATGCCCTATGTGATCGGCGGGCTCTGGAACGGGGTCGATCTTCCCCCGGAGAAAAACAGCGACGGGAAAAACAACATTCGGTTGATCAAGTCGCGCAGCGGTCATGTCATCAGGCTCATCGACGAAAACGGCAAGGAGAAGATCGAGATAGTCGACAAGAGTGAAAAGAACTCTATTGTGATCGACACGGCAAAGAACACGATAACGATAACCACGGATAAGGATATCGGCCTTGCCGCCCCCCAGGGGACGATTAAGATAGCGGCCCGGAAGGTGGAGATAACGTCCTCGGCAGAGACAAAAATCGAGGCCGGGGCCGGGATGGATGTAAAGGCGAGCGCAACCCTGAATGTGAAGGGCGCGACCGTAAACATCAATTAAGGGTAACTGCTCAGGTGGCAGAATTCAGAAGTCAGAATTCAGGAGTCAGAATTCAGGAGTCAGAATGAGAAAGTCAGCAAGACATATCAATACTTGCCGGTAAGGATCTTGAATACGGTAATGTTTTCGACGTGTTGCATTCTGTATTCTGACTCCTGAATTCTGACTTCTGAGTAGTTACCAATTAAGGACAGCAAACATGGGACAACCGGCAGCGAAAAAAGGGGACCGGATCATGGCCACGGACACGCACATCGTCATGATCCCGGCGCCGCCGGGATCACCGATCCCCACGCCCCTGCCCCACCCTTTTGTGGGGATTATCGACGGCAACCTGAGCGCCGATGTCAAGATCATGGGCATGCCCGCCGCCACGGTCGATTCGACCGCGACGAATACGCCTTCCCATATTCCCCAGGGCGGTCCGTTCCAGAAACCGCCGGCGAACAAGGCCTCGATCAAGATGGGCAGTACGACCGTGAAGATCAACGGCAAGATGGCGGCAAGGAACTCTGATATGGCCGAGACCTGCAACGACCCCGTTGATCTGCCGGTGGGCACGGTCATGGCAATGGGGACGGTATTCATCGGAGGATAGCGCACCATGGAAATGGAACATGATTTTTGGGGCCGCGGGACCTCGTTCCCGATTTCAATTGCAGACAATCGGTTCTTGGCAGCCGCCGGGGAAGACCTGGTCCACCAATCGATATTGATCATCCTGGGAACGTCACCGGGCGAGCGCGTCATGAGACCGGATTTCGGCTGCGGCATAAACGAACTGGTGTTCGCCCCGAACAATGCCTCTACTGCCGCAATCGTAGCCTTCCATGTCAGAGAGGCCTTACTTAAGTGGGAGCCGCGGATCGAGGTGCGGGAGGTGAATGCCGCGCCTGACCCTGATGAGGAAAACAGGCTCAACATCGAAATTGATTATGTAATTAAAACCACCAATACCAAGAGGAACCTCGTATATCCGTTTTACCTTGAAGGTAAGAGATGAATCAGCAGATTCCTAAAATAGATCACCGTGACAGCGCGCAGGTATTTCGGCAGGCCTTGGAGCTGGCAAGGTTTTACTGCCCTGAATGGGACAATGCGTCCCAGGACGTCCCTGATGGAGAAGATATAGGAATGGTTCTCTTGGTCCTCTTCTCCAGGTTAACGGAAACGGTCATCGGGCAGGTGAATAGGATCCCGGAAAAACACCGGCTCGCCTTTTACGATTTTTTAGGTATCGACCTTCTGCCGCCGGCGGCAGCAACCG
>CAZDYX010000020.1:3985-12456 GCA_964509775.1 uncultured Desulfobulbia bacterium
TCTCACGTTCGAGCTTGCCGAGGGAAAAAACGAGGCCCTGGTGCCGGCACGGACCAGGGTAGCCTCAACCGCGGACCCGACCGTAATCTTCGAGACGATCGAACCGCTTGCCGTCGTGAGGTTCCCCATCGAGGCCGCCTATTCCCTCAATCCCTGGGAGGATAAGTACACCGACCTTCTGTCGGATATCAGCGGGAGTGAAAAGGGATTTACGGCCTTTGGCGGAGAGACCGGGATGGAACATGCCCTCTATTTGGCCGACGATCTGTTCGTTTGTGACACCCCCATTGAGGCCACGATACAATTTTCAGGAGAACTCAGTGACTTCAAGACTTTTTTTTCAAATTGGTTTGATGGCGACGGCAATCCGGTAACGCCGGCAGAGATAAATGAAGAGGAGAAAAAGGTCACCTTTTCAAATCTTAGGGTCCCGAAAATATCCAAAGACACCATAGCGGCGAACTGGCTCGTCGTAAAACCGGAATGTCCCCTGCCGTCCGGCGGGAAGATCGCGCTTCCGAAGATCGACAAAATTTTGCTGGAGGCTACAGCAACCAACATCAAGCCCGATGCCGTGTGGTTCAATGACCGCCCCCTTGAGGTTAAAAAGGGGTTCCACCCCTTCGGGCAGACCCCTAAAATCAATGATGCCCTTTACCTTAGTTGCATTGAGGCGTTTTCAAAAAAGGATGCCTCCATCGGCATCGTCTTTGAGCTAAAAGGCGGTATCGCGGATAAGGAAACCAACCTTGTCTGGGAATACTGGACCGGATCGAGGTGGGATGCCTTGCCAAAGCCAACCGACAACACGGATGCATTTACTAAATCAAGTGGCATGGTTTCGTTTGTTTGCCCTGGGATGCCGTTAGCGGAAATAAACGGCATCCCAGGCAGGTGGGTGCGGGCAAGAATCGCTTCCGGCGGGTATGGAAGCGCCGGCGGGTATACCCTAGAACCGGTCAAGGCAGTAATCGGTAATCTGAAGAAAATAGACGAACCTACCAAGAACACGATAATCTCCGAGTTAACGGACAACAATATCGTCCTGGGCGGGAAATACACTCCCCCCTCCTTCAATCCGCCTTTTGTCACGACTGTTTCCTGCACCGTATCGGCCGAAAGACCGGTGCAGTGCTTAAGGCGTTTCCACAGCTTCAGATTTGAAGACATCGATCTCAATCCGGTTACTGAAAATAACCCGTTTCTACCATTCGAACCAGCGCCCGGCGAACCCCCGGCCCTCTTTCTCGGATTTGCCGATTATCCCCGCAATAAACCCGTTACCCTCCATTTCCCGCACAAAAATCTGCCGGCCGGCCAGGATGCAATCAAAATGCATAAACCGGATTACGAATCTTTTTCAGATGCAGATGTGGTCCGGGGCCTGGTGTGGGAATACTCCAATGGCAACACCTGGACAAAATTCGGCCCTGAGGACGGCACGGATCATTTTACCAAGGGCGGCATAATAGAGTTCGTGATCCCCTCGGATATCGGAAAAGGCCAAAAATTCGGCAAGGAGTTGTACTGGATAAGGGCCATTCTTAATGAAGGGTCATGGTATGAACCTCCGCTGCTGGGAGGTGTCTTCGCCAACACCGTGTGGGCCGAAAACGCCGCGGTCAGACGTGATGAGATCCTCGGATCGAGCAATGGCCAGCCCAACCAGATATTCAGGTTTTCCGCCAGGCCGGTCCTAGACCGGCAGACCGTGGAGATAAAAGAACCGGCCGTCCCGACCAAAGACGAACTAACGGACATTATAAACCACGAAGGCGCTGCTCCGGTGCGGCTTATCAAAAACGATTCCGGCGATATCCGGGAGGTCTGGGTCAGATGGCGGGAAGTAAACTCCCTGGCAGGCTCAAGCCCCTTGAGCAGGCATTATGTCATCGACCGGGTCGAGGGAACGATTGTTTTTGGAGACGGCCTGCACGGGATGATACCACCGGCCCTCTTAGACAACATCCTGGCCAGGGAGTATAAAAGCGGGGGCGGCAGAAAGGGCAATCAGCAAAAAAACCTGATCACCGGCCTGAAAAGCGCGATCCCCGGCATAAAGGGAGTAACGAACCAGGAGAGTGCATCGGGAGGCGCCGACCTTGAAAACCTGGAAAACGTAATAACCCGGGCGCCCTTTTCCATAAAAAACAGCGGCAGGGCGGTGATCAAGGAGGATTTCGAATGGCTCGCCCGGGAGGCGTCTCCGGATGTCGCGAAGGCCAGGTGTGTGAAGGACGGCTATGACATTTTGGTCGTGATCGCTCCCCTTTACGATACCGGCGCTATCGATCCCGACCCCGGTCTTCTCGACCGGGTAGATCAATATCTGAAAGACCGGGCCCTGTTGACCGTAAGAGATCGAATCAAGGTGGTTGGCCCTGTTTACCGAAGGATAGATATAAAGACCACGGTTATTTCGGTCAGACTTTCGGAAGGCGCCCTGGTGGCAGACCGGGTTTTTCTAAGGCTCAAAGACTACTTGCATCCCATCACCGGCGGTAGCAAAGGTAGCGGCTGGGATTTCGGGCAGGATATTTTCCTTTCCGAGCTGGCCGCCCTGATCGAGGATGTGGAGGGAGTGGATTACATCACCACCCTGGAACTTACGAAACATGCGCCGCCAGGAATGGATGAAGCGGCCTCGATCTCCGGCGATACCCGGATAAAGATGGAAGACAAAGAACTTCCCTGTCCAGGCAATATCATAGCCAATATCATGGAGGGCAACAACTGAGATGCCCATAAGACTTCCAGAACTCGACAACCGGACCTTCGACGATCTTCTAAAAGAGATGCTAGCCGCCATTCCCCGGTTTTCCAAGGAATGGACGAACTTCAACCCCTCCGATCCCGGCATTGCCGTGATCGAGTTGCTCGCATGGATTTCCGAGGGCCTGATCTATCGGGCCAATCGTATCCCGGAGGCCTCCTACCTTAATTTTTTGAAACTCGCGGCTGGCACTAGGATTTATGACGATAGCGACCAGGCCCATAAGGAAATTCACGATTTTGTCGAGGCGATCACGGACGGGACGGAAAGACCGGACCCGCAAGCCATGAAGGCGGCGGCGCAGAAATTTCTTCAATCAAGGTATCGCGCGGTCACTGCCGAGGATTTCCGCGCCCTTGCCCATGAGGCGTCCCCGGCCGTTCGAAGGGTCGAGGTCTTGCCCGCAAAAGACGTAATCGTTGTGGCGATCGTCCCGGACGCCAAGGAGGCAAAACAAAATCCGGATCTAATCAGGGAGACGGTGCAAAAGGTGCAGGTCTATCTGGACCAGCGCCGGCTGCTCGGAACCATAATCAATGTCCGGCCGGCCGATTATACCGATATCGGCCTTAAAATAGAGATAACCTGTGAACCCTATGCAAGCTCCGATAATTTTGGCAAGACCGTACGATATGTCCTGTCAGGGAACAATAATGCTACCTCCTATCAGGAGATCCATCCGGACAAGGTGGAAGGGGCGGTTGCAAGGGCCATTGTTTCCTATCTGGACAGCATCACCGGTGGGGCCGGTGGTAAGGGATGGCCATACGCCAGGGCCGTCATGGTATATGAACTCTTCAATATCATCGAAAAAATTGATTCCGTAAGATATGTGGGCAGGATAACGCAGTTTCTCTTTGGCATGGAAACTTCTTATAAGGACAATCTCCCTACGGGCCAGCAAGAAGATGTCCAAGAAGCCATCCGGGATAAATTCCTGCAATCAGGATACCTCTTGCCGCAAGAAGCGACCGCTTCCAGGAGCGATGATGGGTGGATTATCAGCGACCGCGATAAAAAAGATCTCTATTCCGTTCACCCGTCCGGCGAGGGATTGAATGTCTACCGCCCTTTTACCGAGATAAAGGTCATTGGCCTGATAAACCTTACCAGTCTGGAAATTAAGATCGAGGCCATCGGCGATGAGTGATTCGGCTCTACGGAAATATATCGATCTCCTGCCCTCCATCTTCAAAAGGGCGGATGATTCCTTCTTCGAGCGGTATTTAAAGATTTTCGAAAAGATTTTAAGCGGCATCAACGACGGCAATCCAAAAGACGGCGAAGAGATCACCGGCATTTCCCAGGTCTTGGACAAGGTAGCGGATTTTTTTTATCCGCCTTTGAAGGAAAACAAGGAATTACCACCGGACTTTCTCGCTTGGCTCTCCACCTGGGTCGGGCTCGTATTGAAGGAAGACTGGGGCATAGAAAAGAAGCAGAAAGTGATAGCCAACATCATCCCCCTTTACCGGCTGCGGGGCACAAGGCTGGGACTAAACGAGTTATTAAAGATCTATATCGGTGCAGGGGTGCAGGTATTCGACAGCTATGCCCCTTTTCAGGTAGGCGTCAACTCAACCGTCGGAATCAGTACGACCCTGGGTACTCCGAATTACTTCATGGTCGAGGCGAAATTGCCGGACCTGGCCGAAATGAAGCAGCGGAAAAAGAATATCGTGGCAATCATCGAGAGGGAAAAACCGGTCCACGCTGAACATGAAATCCATTGGCAAGACCTTCCCGCACTCCAGGTGGAAGTCAGATCGCAGGTCGAAATAAATACCTTTGTCTGGGGTTATGACTATAGTTCGTAGCAGATGACTTGGTACTCTCTCGCAGATGTAGATTCTTCAGTATGAAATCAAGAGGTTAGATATTTTAGTATCAATTCATCTGCTACGAACTATAGGTAAATGAGATTTATGAAAAAACAATAGGAGAAATTTCATGAACATCAAGAGAATGAAATACTTCAAGGGTGAATTCCTGACCGCCGAGGATTTTCAGTGCGAGCAGGATTATCACCGGAATATGCGCCAACTCCTTAATGCAACTCTCCATACCCCGGGAATCGTTAGCGGCCTGAACGTAACCGCGGGCGACGGGACGGTTGTCATAGAAAAAGGGGTGGCGATCGACCGGCTGGGACGGGAACTGATTCTCGATCAGGATCTAACAGAAAATATTACCTCCCCCATGACTGTCGCCATCAAATACGTGGAAATCGACGATAGCGCCACCACCAGCGAGGAGGGATTTGCCGGCGTCAAGCGCACGAAGGTCGGGGTTGACCTCTGTCCGGGATCAGACCCCGACGCCATCCTCCTTGCCCAGGTGACTCAAATCTCTCCGGTCACACTCGACCCGAATTTCCCACGGACATACGCGAGCCCGATTGCACCGGGCAATCTCACAATCGGTCAGGACCTGACCGTAAACGGCAATCTCACGGTTCAGGGAGAGACGACGACAGTTAAGACCCAAAAAATGCAGGGCAACGTGGTCCTGGGAAATGAGGATACCGATACCGTCACCATCGAGGGCGGGCTTCTCACCGGACATTCCTCGGGCCGACTGAAAATCAACTCTCCGGTCGATATCACCGGGGCATTAAGCGTTACGGGCGCACTTTCGTTGCCGACAAACGGTCTTAATGTCGGAACAGGCCAGCTTGCAGTTGTTAACGGCAATGTCGGCATCGGGACGTCGAGCCCGGAGAATTCCGAAGGCTGGACCAAGGTTCTGGACATGTTAGGCGGGACGACGACCAAGCTGTCGGTCAGAACAACGAATATCGACGCGAGGCTCCTAGCTCATGAAAGCGGATGGTGGGGTGCGCCTGCAGGGATGATAATCGGCACGAAAACAAACCATTCCCTCAGTTTCGGGACGAATGCTGCTAGCCGAATGACCATTGATAGTTCGGGCAATGTCGGCATCGGGACAATAGGTCCAGCTAGAGCTAAGTTAGAAGTATCTGGAGTAGTTGGAAAAACAGTCGGATTATTCGGAAAAGATCACCAGGGCATAGCATTAATCGCAAGTTGGCCAACAGTAGGTTTTAACGCATATTATGATGGTGGATTCAAATCAATATCACCCGGATGGACAGGGCATATTCATGTCGATCAAGGCAACGGTAGTATTAGTTTTAAGACAGGAGAAAAAACGACGTTAGCTGATCAGACTGTAGAACATATTGAGCGCTTGACGGTTACGAGTGACGGCAATGTCGGCATTGGGACTACGAGCCCGGAGAATTCCGAAGGCTGGACCAAGGTTCTGGACATGTTAGGCTGGATCACGACCAAGCTGTCGGTCAGAACAACGAATATCGACGCGCGGCTCTTAGCTCATGAAAGCGGATGGTGGGGTGCGCCTGCAGGGATGATAATCGGCACGAAAACAAACCATTCCCTCAGTTTCGGGACGAATGCTGCTAGCCGAATGACCATTGATAGTTCGGGCAATGTCGGCATCGGGACCATTCCTGCTTCCGGGGTGAAATTAGATGTTAATGGTGGTGCGTTTTTAGGTTATGAAACAACCGTTTCCGATTTTGGAGGTTTGTTGAAATCAGGATTTTATCAGAATAGCGGGACACACGGCATACCCGGGGATGTGCCGGATAGCATCAGTGGGTGGACCCACCTCATAACATCCCGCCATAGCAATACCACCAATAATCATCAACTACAGATCGCTGCTAACTATGGGGTCAACGATAGGCTGTTTTTTAGGAAGATCGCGGCAACTGCCTCCTCTAATCCGGCCTGGAACGAAGTTGCAACACGCGGCAGTAATACTTTTTCGGGAAATCAAACTATAAACGGTTCCGTGGTTATCACAGGCCCGCTCGGGACAAACGGCTATCCGGCAACGCCGAAAACTCCCGGATGGGGTGGCGGCATCCATACCTGGGATGTAGAGGCCGAGGGTACCATGTGGTCAAAAGGCGGATATCAAAGTGGTCCAAGGGATTTGGCCGAAAATTACCTTTCAAGGGCAACATTGTCGTCCGGGGATGTTGTGTGCCTGGATAAAGAAGAAGATGCAATAGTACTATCAGAAGAAGCGGAAGATCCTCTGGTGATAGGAATTATTTCAACAAAACCGGGTTTTCTATTGAACGTGGATCACGACGAAAAAGGTCAACTATATCCCGTTTCGCTCTGCGGCCGTGTTCCCTGCAAGGTTACGGATGAAAATGGCCCGATAACAAGAGGGGATTTGTTGACTTCGTCTTCTACCCCCGGACATGCCATGAAGGCAAAACCTATCAACGGTAGTGGTTATTATCGGCCGGGAACTATCATTGGCAAGGCGTTAGATCCATTGAACTCCGGGAATGGAGTTATAGATGTATTCGTGTTTTCAAGCTAGGAGGGTAACTACTCAGGTTGTAAGGTTCAAGGTTAAAGGTTTAAGGATTGCCAATTGACATTTCAAACCGTTTACCATGGCCTTTCTCTGGCAAGACCGGAAACCGGAAACGGTTTTGTAAACCTTGGAACCTTGAACCTTGAACCTTGAACCTGAGCAGTTACCTAGGAGGACTTATAATGAAGGCAAGGCTAGATCAACGCCTCAAGGAACTAAAGACGGAATTCGAGTCAGGCCAAAAAATGCTGGCCGAGCTGGAGGCGAAGCAGGCGAACCTGAGAAATACCCTGTTGCGGATAAGCGGCGCCATCCAGGTGCTTGAGGAAGAGCTGGGGAAAGAAGGCAATCTCGGGGGCGGTGGGGTTGACCAGCCGGGGATTGTTGGCGAAGAGGCGGTGTTACAAAGATAAAGCGGTATCTTAAACAGGATAATGACCATGGGCGAGCATGTCAGAACAGGGCTCAACGATCACAAGGCCAAACGGGGCAAGTCACCCTCAAAATCGATTAATTCGCATTCGCGACCACACAGCTCTTCCCGGTCAATTCCTCCTGTCGACAATGGGATTGCCGTCCTCCAAAAGTCTCTCGGAAATCAGGCGGTAGGACAATTGCTCAGATCCGGTCTTATCCAGGCAAAATTAAATATCGGCGCGCCCGACGACATCTACGAAAAAGAGGCTGACCGGATCGCGGACGCGGTGATGCGAATGCCGGAGCCATTGATCCAGCCGAAGCCCGGCTGACCACTTAGTCGGGGTCCCTCGTGTGGGGATGAAGAAGTTAAGCCCTTGCAGGCTAAGCGTACCGCTACACGCGACTTAGGACAGAGGGCGGTGCCAGGCATCGTCCACGATGTATTGCACTCAGCCGGCCAATCTCTCGACCATGCGACACGTGGCTTCATGGAATCACGCTTCCGTCACGACTTCAGTTTGGTAAGCGTGCATAGCGACGAGAAGGCAGCCGAATCATCGCGCGCGCTTCACGCACTGGGCTATACAGTGGGGCGGAACATAGTGTTCGGTGCCGGTCAATACGCGCCTGAGACAGCCGCAGGGCGGCGACTGATCGCGCACGAACTTGCGCACGTAGTGCAACAGCAAGCGTCGCCACCGTTTACCGGCGCTGTACAGCGACAGACTGATCCCATGCAGCAGCAAATGGATGACATGGATATGGAGATGGAACGTAAGTATGCCAACAGCGGAGCACCCAAAGCCCAGAGCTGCGGTCGCCCCTCCTGGTGTCCGGCTGGGTTCTGCTCGCCTTACAGCAGCGAGAAACTGGCGGAATACTATCGGAGCAAGAA
>CAZDYX010000020.1:12466-19277 GCA_964509775.1 uncultured Desulfobulbia bacterium
GGGGCATCTCCATGGCCGTTGACGGCCGCGTGGTGCCGTTCTGGAAGGAGTACTTGTGGGGCGGCTCGGATCCGAAGAACATAACTACCGACTTCGGCAGTGACTTTACGAATTCGCCGACCACAAAAAAGACCACTACTTTTCTAACCGGCGAATTGAAGAAGAACCTTACTGCCAAACCGCCGGCCCTAGCGCCATCTTCCAAGATATCTATCAATATTGCCTCTCTCATCCCGACAGCAATCGCGGCGCTTATGGATCCAACCAATACCAACCGTATGAACTTTAGTTACCCCAGAGACATTCCTGGCAATCTCGCCGGAGATATCGGTAACAACCAAACCTCTTGTCCGGCGGGAGCTAAGCCCTCGCCCTTCAATGACGAACGTCTTGCGAGCGGCACGGTGGAATTGGTTCGAAAGTCGGGTTCAGATATTACGGTGACGCCTTTGATCACCTATACCGTCAAGGACACCGTCGATTTGTGTCCGGGCGATTGCGGTACTAAACTCGAACAAATCGCCACGGTGCCGCTGTCGCAGTTCGAGGCGACTGGGATTTCGGGTGATGTACCCTTTACGGTGGAATTCCCGGCACCGTCGCTCGGATCATTCATCTTTTCTGCTCCGCCGCTGACAGCACCGACAAGCGCACCAGCGCCAGTGGCCAAGAAACCAGCAGAAAAGGAGACAGCCTCACATTGATCCTGAGTTATGCCCTAACGCTGGGAGCATGGGGAGGCTTTACTCGGAAAACACGGAAAACCGAGTAGGGTATATTTCATAGACCAAGTGGCGGTTAAACAAAGATGAACTGCTAACTCAGCGGGATAATGACCATGGGCGAACATGTCAAAACCGGACTCAAGACTCACCAAGCCAAACAGGGCAAGTTACCTCCAAAACCGGTTAAGTCGCTATCGCGACCACACGCCCCTTTCCGGTCCGTTCATTCGGTCGTTAACGCGATCGCCGTGCTTCAAAAGACGGTCGGAAATCAGGCGGTCGGACAATTGCTCAGAGCCGGTCTTATCCAGGCAAAATTAAATATCGGCGCGCCCGACGACATCTACGAAAATGAGGCCGACCGGGTTGCGGACGCGGTGATGCGGATGCCGGAACTGCTGATCCAGCCGAAGCCTGGCTGACCACTTAGTCGGGGTCCCTCGTGTGGGGATGAGGAAAGGATTCAAACGAAGCAACTGGGCATAACACCTTTCGTTCGGATGCAGTCGAAAGAAAAGGAGCTGCTGCGGGTCGAAGAAGCCAGCAACGCCCGGCCGCGAGTAGCCCCCTTGTTCGAAAATCGGATTGACGCTCTGCAAGGCGGCGGTCATCCGTTTCCGGCATCAACGCGTAGTTTCATGGAGCCCCGCTTCGGTGTAGATTTCGGGAGCGTACGGGTACATACCGACTCAAGTGCCACCGAACTTGTAAGTTCCGTCAATGCCCAGGCCTTCACTGTGGGCAGGGACATCGTATTCGGCCCAGGGCAATACACCCCGGAGACCGAGCCCGGCAGAAGACTGCTTGCCCACGAGCTAGCGCATGTAGTGCAGCAGGGCGGCGGCTCCACCGTCTGGAAAGCCATGGTCGTGCAGCGGACAACAAAATGTTCGCTCGACCATATCGATGCCGAATGCGCAGGCGCTGCGGGAAAATGTCTTCCAATTCAGGATAGTTACTGCAAGAAAAAATATCCCAAGCCCGTGGATATCGAAACACTCCATAATAACGCCATCAAAGGAGCGAATGACCAGAGGAAAAAATACCCCTTTGCCGCGAAGAACCTGCTGCATTTCTTGAGCGGATCAGGCACGGAAAAGGTGATGCCTGTAGATATCTTCAAGAATCATGCAGAAACGAAAGAAAAGTTTGCCAACGAGCATCGCAATAAATTTATCATCGGCGCGGAGAAGCGCTTGAAAAGCGGCGTTCTCAAGCCCGGCAAGTTTGCAGACATGGTATGGACGGGAACCGCAAATGCGTTTTCGTTTTCACCCGACGACCTTGGTATTGCAGTAGGCGGGTATACACTTTGCTCAAAGGTAAAAGTATCCGTTGCCGACAAAGGGTCGAGGAGATACGATCTATACTTCGATTCTTGGACCGTCCAGGCCTTTGACTGCTATAACTGGGACCCCGGCAAGGGAATCGGATTGCAGGGCGCCGATGACAACGACCTCTGTTGCCTTCAAAACGCGGGCAAAGGAAAACATTTCAAAATACGAACGGATGTGTGGAACAATACCCACGTACCGTCCATGGAAAAGGAGACGATCTCCGGTTGAGCATGCGGGCCGGCTGTTTCGGAAGCAATTCTGAAAAGGAGAAGGCCTGAAAGCAGAGACGCCCGAGAGAAACATTTGGTGAAGATTGATAAAAATGCTCGCAAGCTACATCTAAAATCGTTTCGCATTAATCATGCCGAACGGTATTGACTGATTATCAAAGAACTGGCCTTTTGTTGAGACGACAAGGGGCGAAGGGAGAATCTTGCCCACAACTTAGGCATGCTTGGCCCATTTCAGATTTTTGGGTCTTTTTTATCCCGAAAAACTCTTACATCAGACTCTCTGGCTGGGGATATTTAGAAAAAAAACTATCCATGAAGCATTTGCCAGGGGGGGGGGGTGAGCAAAAAAAGTTGTCTCGAAAGCATCTACAAAAGGCATAAACGGGAATTGCTGCATGCGTGACGATCATGGGTGATACGGAGCGATTGCCGCAGCATGATGTGACCGCGGTGACTTCGTTTTGCGTTCACAGGAAACGAGTAGATGGTGTACTGATTAGCGCCGACGGTCGACTCGGAATGTCTCGTGAGAAGGACGTTCAAAAGGTTTGGGACATGGAAACAGCGCGATGTCTAAACACTTTCGAGGGTGCCGCTGGACTGAGCGTGTGTGTGGCGCTCAGTCCCGATGGTCGGCTAGCGTGGGTGGGCCGATCCACCGCCGGATGGGGGCAAGTGAGGTACCGGCTGGAGCTGTGGAACTGTGAAGCTGGTAGGTGTCTGCGAAGACTCAAAACCCAACGAGGGGTGCCCGAAGTATTGGTTGTCGATTGGGGGAAGAGTCTCGCTTGGTCGGGCGACCTTGAGAATACCTGGTCAGGTCGGCCAACGCATACTTTGAGGTTGTGGGATCTCCAAAACGGAAAACCTTTCGATCTGATAAGGAGACCTTTCGGAGGCGAGGCGATTGGAATCAGTGCTGATGGCCGGTGGGCGGTCTTTGATATCGACTCATCACGCAAGTGGCGCCGTGGTGTGGAGCGCCTGATTCAGGCGCTGGAGGTTTGGGATCTAAAATCACTCACTCGCATCAGCAGGCTTGAAGTGACCGAAACGAGAGAGGTGATGCTTGTGTTTGTGTACGACCTAGTCTACGTATTTTTTTCGTTTGTCAGATCCGCGCCTAGGTTTTCGCTAAGCGGAGATGGGACAACGATCGTCTTTTGGAATTATCCATTGTCGGGTGACGGACCGCCCAAAACGAACATGAAAGTTTGGAACTTGAAGACCGGGGAATGTATGGGGAGGCTGCAAGGCCACTCAGATTGGGTCCTAGATGCGTTGATTACGCCCGACGGGCGTAGAGCGGTGTCATCGAGTAGAGATTCGACTCTTAAGGTTTGGAACCTTCGAACTGCAGAATGTCAATGCACAATTCCGATGGCCTCGACAGTAACCTCCCTCGCGATTGCAGCACGCGCACACGATCTTTTGTGCGGTCACGACGATGGTACGATTAGCCGATGGAAGCTCAGTGCCAGCTAGCATCTGAAAACCTGCCGCAGCCGCCATTTCTAAGGTGGGGCAAGCTCTTCAACAGTGAGGTGACGTTCGAAGTCGCCCATTGCCTCAAGGGCAAGCTGACCTACCTCCACAGCGTACTGCCGAAAGGGACAAGAAAGACCAGCGTTACCGACACGGAGGTGGCGGAGGGTGCAAGTTGTCGCGCTATCCTTGATCTTCAAGGAAGTGGAATGGGTAATGGGGACGGGAGGACTCAGACGAGAAGGGGATTATGAACACGCAAGGATTCATGGAAACCTGTGCTATGTGGTCGCTAGGAGTATTCATTTTGGGTGCATTCGCCGTTTTCTCTGTTTTCGCCGCCCGATATTTTGTGCGATTACCTAGCGTCGCTGTTGAACTGGGGATAGGTCGAGCACTCTTTTCTATCATGCTGAACCGCTACCGATACCAGATAAATTTTGCCCCCTTCATTATGTGCAATCTGGAAGCGCCGAGGATGTCTAACCGTCAGTCTTGGATCATCAGTTTGTCCGCCCTTGCGGGTTTTTTTTCACTAGCATGCGTCTTCATTGGGGCGGCATTCATGTGTGCGAGCCCCGAAATGAATACATCTAGTCCCTCACCGATCGACGCAATATCTGAACCCTATGCGCTTATAAGAAGGGTGGATGCCGGATCGCCGGCTATGGCTATTGGATTAACACCGGGGATGAGCATTGTGAAGGTGAACGGAAGAGGGATTACGACTTCGGCCCAATTAGTTAACGAATACCGTCATGAAGCCAATACCCTCGAATTGGAAGGTTTTAACGTCGCAGGTGACGCCATGGCGATTTCTCTCCCAGTGACAAAGAAACCAAGGGGTGGTTTGGAACCAATTGGCTTCGCGTATCAGGCAATGAGTGAACCGCAACATTCGGATGTAAAAGGGGGTAGGGTCTCGGTCCTCAGATTCGCCCAAGTCATGGCGCAGGAGGGAGGAAGGTCCTGGTGGGACCGCCGCTCGATACCGACGAGCAGCATCGAACTTAGGGACCATCAACCCGCGAGTCTCAAACTTCTACTGTGGGGGGCGATCTTTAGCCTGATCATGATATTTTCTCCCTTGTTGAATGTGCTTGACCGCAGGGCATGGCCCGTACTGGTCGTGGCGCTGACCCTGGTGCAGCCCGGCTCAGTGGTAGCGGCCCTTTTCTATCTTGTTTGTTTCGCCGTGTTTCGAAAAAGCAATCATCTGCCGATGCTGGCACTGTGGTTCTTCATGTTATCCCACGCAATGCCATTGGCAAACGGGTTGCTGCGAGGGCTCATGCTTGAAATCGCCTCAGTGAAGTCTCTTGCCGTGTGGTGGACGCTATGAAAGCCCTGAATGAACGTTTGATGACGCCTGAGCCGACTGGTAGCCAGCACGTAAAGGATGTGCCGTGACCCAATCGCCGGATTTTGTCTCGCCTCGAATCTTCATCTCTTACCCGTGGGGGATGAAGCAGCCAGAGAGGATAGAGCGTCTATTTTCGCAGTTACAAAAAGAGGGCATGAGCCCCTGGATTGATCGAGAGAGGCTCAAACCCGGAAGCGTTTGGAGGGATGAGATCCGCAATGAAATCAGCAATGCGGATTTCATACTAGTCTGTGTTACACCAGCGTCGAGAGAGGCGAATTTCCAGTTTGAGGAGATCAATATCGCGATCGAAATCTGTGATATTCGATACAGGCACGACACCTACATTATCCCGGTGCAGTTTGACAATGCTGGTGTCTTAAACCCTTTGAGAATGTTTAACCACATTGATTATTCTGATCCAAAGTTCTTCCAGAAACTCATCAGTACAATAAGGGAGGCATGGAAGCTCCGTGGTGAGAAACAAAAGCATTGGATAGTCTGGGGTAACTACATCGAGAGACTCACGGAGAGACCAGACTTTGCTAACGTGAAGAAAAATTTCGTTCCGCTGCCTGTGGAACCGGAGCGTTTTCGTGGTGAAATCTCACAAGCAAAACACGTCGACCTTGAGCAAGCTGTCGACGAGAATCGGAATGTGATTCTGCTTGGCGAACCTGGCTCGGGGAAGACCTTCGCGCTTCAGCACCTAGCGCAGGTTCACGCGGACCGCTTTAAGGCGAATGAGATCGAAGAGAAGATCCCGCTTTATGTTGAACTCAAGCACTGGCGCTCTACGCAGAGCCATGCAGACGGGTCGACCCAGATGTATGAATTTCTATGGGATCAGATTGTTCCCAGGGATCAGAGTTCGACCAGCGGTGCGAACCCAGCGAAGGTTGAGACCTTGTTGACGACGGAGTTAGCGGAGCACTCGTTTATATTAATATTTGATGGGCTCGATGAGATCCTAGCTTATCCAGACCGTGAGCGTTTTGTGATGGTGCTGGGCCAATTTCTTCATCAGCTTAATGGCTCGTACCACCACTGTGTCATTGGTATGCGCCGATACGGCTTTGGCGGCCGAATCGCCGAAACCCTGAACGAACAGGATTTTAAAATCCTCGCAATACGCTTACCGGATGTGACTGACCAGCTCGCTATCTTGGAGCGCTACCTGCGGATTGAGGTCGACGCCCGGACCATGTTGGAAGAGCTTCGGAGCAAATACACCACCGCGCGCCTGATCCAGAACCCCCTGTTGTTGAGTTTAATCGCCCTTCATTATCAGCGAGGCTTGGGGGTTCCTCAGACCCGCGGCGGCATTTTAGATAGACACACAAGCGCGGAAATCGCTAAGCATTGTTCCACCCTTGACCATGAATTTGTGAAGCGGTGTTTGACTCGACTCGCGTGTGAGATGCGCACAAAACAAAGATCATACCTTCGCACATTTGAAGAGGTTCTGAATGAGAACGAATTCGGCCGCGAAGCCCAACTCGCAGGAATGCGCGACAGCAGGGGAATGCCCGACTCCGGGGCATTCTTGGACAAACTACTTGAAACTAGGCTCATTCAACGACAAGAAAAAACGCCTGATTCAGAAATCAGCTTTGCACTCCCTCAGTTCGAAGAATTCTTTGTTGCCCGGGGCGTGTGCTCGGAAAT
>CAZDYX010000020.1:19287-21927 GCA_964509775.1 uncultured Desulfobulbia bacterium
AGACTCTTGAAATTATAATGAGGGACAAGCTCTGGGAAAATGCCGAAAGAATGGCCCGCGCGCTCGACAATCGCGACCACCTATTTCTGAAAGCTCGCATACTCGGCGAGGCGTTTGTACCCGACGCCGAACGTGAGTTTATTACGACACTCGAGAACAGGCTAACCGTTGCACTGAACTGGGCACTCAAGGGGTTATCACGGATATCGATTACTGCCCTTCTCGCTTGGTGGATCTCGTTTCTACCGATCACTGCCATCCTTCTCGAAGCGTCGTCATGGAAGCCATGGGTGGCAGGCGGATCTTTGGGCCTCTGGCTGATCTGGCTGATCGGCGTTCCATGGGTATTTCGGCGTTTCTACCCGCGTCTTTTCGAGTTCCATATCGATCGTGTGCGTAATCGAACTCTCCGCGAGGTGCTTCCTGCCTTGGCATGTCTTAGGACCGATGCTGCGGCCCAGGCGTTACGACGGGTGCAGTACAAAATAAAAGAGCAAGTCCCGGCACGCGCAGATAGCTCGGATGAATTCGTGAAATTCACCGGCATGATAGTAGAGCAAATCGAGCAGGCTGTCGAACTCAGCCACAGTGATCCGGACACTGTGCTTAGTGAGATCGAAGTAGACCCAGCCCTCTTGAACCAGTGGTTCGACCTCGACCCGTTTCGATTCACATCCAACGACCTTCAAGTACTGGCAAAAGTTCTGAGAAAACGTGAGGTCGCATGGGATCAAGCGCAGCTCGATTGTATCCGAAAGCTCACGGAAGTGTGTCGTAACCGCGCACTGCATAATGAAGTGATCGAGGTCCTTCAAGCCTTCATCGACAGCCGGGCAGGAAAGCCGGAACTGCTAAAGGCCGCGAGGACCGCACTCGAGATGATCTCGCATCCTGCCAAACAGAGTTCGCGGACCCCTTCGCCGTGGCCAAGCATACTCTGGATCGGATTGCTCTTGGGTTTATTGCTGAGCGGGCTAATATTCGGTTATTGGTGGCTTGAGTGAGATACGGGCCCCACGCTGCCCAAAGGGGTGCAGACCCCGGCTCCCTGATCTCTTGGCGATGGGCGGTAACGCCGAAAGACATAAACGTAGAAATGTGACACGCTCGATTCCATAGGGCGCAAAGGTGCGAGAGGAGGGATGGCAATGCGAAAGGATGACCGGTCCGTAAAGCTTGATGAGAATATAGGTATAACATCAGTACCATTTCTCGTCTCACCCGTATCATCAGGGATTGCGACAGCGGGGAGTACGCTGGCGTGGTGGAACGCGCCAGCTTCGGAAACAATGATTAAAGGCACTGGGTACACTGGCAACGTTACGATGTGGATCCTCACTGGAGCTGTGATCATTTTCTTGCTAGCTTACCGGAATCGTCAGACAAGAGCCCCCCTCTTTCGCGCGATCAGATGGTGGGCGGTGCTTTCCGGATGGTTTCTTGATCAAGTCCTAGCGAATGTCATTTTTAGGGCACTCTTGAACCAACCGACGTTCGTCCCGTATCTGCTGCCGGTTGCCAGTTCGGCAATAGGACGAACTGTAGCGGCTGGTTTGGCGAGGCGTGAACCGGTAAGGCACGCCCTGTTCACATTCGTTGTGGACATGGTGGTCACGTCCGCCGTTTGGTCAGTTGTACCGCTCCCCTTCGGACCGGCTCATGTTATCCTCCGCTTCTGCGCCTGCTCGTGCGCCGCGGCCTTTGGCGGATCGCTTTGGTACAAGTCAATACAAGGGGAAGCCGACCGCAGTTGACGTCCGTGTAGCCAGTGAGAACGCCGCACGAGCTCATATGGTAGAGTCGGAGTGGGGGAAACAAATTCGCAGTTTGTATGTCGAGAACGGATTTCAGATGCGGTTTCGAGGTTAAGCGTCGACTCGGCGGTTTTGGTCGCACTCCGAGTGGACAATTTTGACTTTTCTGAAACCAGGGCATGTATTCATGGGTAGCTCGGAAACCCGAGAGAGTCAACTGTCTCCTTGCATAGTAACGGTCAAGGGATAACCGCATAGCGGAGGAGGACACCGGTGCTCTTACCCGGCAACCTGACGAGGGAGGTTGTTTTGACGTTGACGCGGCAGAAGCTACAAAGGAGGGAACATGAATCCAGTGATTATGTTTGCAGTGTTGGGAGGGCTGATTAACGGCATGACAAGTGCACTCGGTTGGTACCTCTTTTCTCCTGAATCGAGTCGCGCTGGGTTGTTCACAACAGACATCTCGAAGATGATAGCGTCTATTCCTGATCCAAACCGTCGATCACTTCTAGGTGGTGTCATTGGCATGATTTGGGGTGCAATCATGTGGTCAATAACCGGCCATGTGTGGCTCTCCAATCCAGCAAGTCATATAGGCATTGTCGTCGGAGGCATCCTCGGGGCGCTTGTACCTAGCATGAGCGCTTCCCTTGGGGCTTGCATAGTTGCTATATACTTTTTCAAATGACTGTGTCCTTTCGGCGAGCGTGTTGTGACAACCTGCGCCAGGGGGGATAAGATCGGCCTTTATCACACGAACGTGAGGAGGATGGCCGATGAAGACTAACCTGCCCGCCCAGATGCCAACCCTCGAAACAAGGTGGTTAGCCCGACTTTCGCAATTCGCCTGCGTGCAGGGCAATTTTTACCGGTTTTTGTGGCA
>CAZDYX010000021.1:0-9653 GCA_964509775.1 uncultured Desulfobulbia bacterium
ACCTTCCAGGTCGGCACGTGTAATCCCCTCGTCAGCAATCAGGTCGTCAACGCTGGAACTCGGCTTTGAATTTCTTCTATCCTTAATAAGGCCAGCTAAATAGACATGTTCAAGTATGTCTTTGGCTTGCTGAATCTTTTTCCATTCCTCCAAAGGAATCATTACGGCGGTTCGCTTACCGTGATCATCTGTTACAAATTGAACATTACTCATGATGCAGCCTCCGATATCAAAATATGCGCTCCCACTATACACTCATAAAACTAAACAAACAAAAACTACAGGGGAAGGGAGCAAGCTGGCAAGCTGTAAGGCTGGCAGGCTGGCGATCAGATCACCTGCGGATTTCACAGGTAGAAATTCTGCGAGCAAAATTTCAGTATAAATTTGCGTTGGTGCAGAAAGTGCGCAGCTCATATGTTTAAAAGAATTTTTACTCTGCCGATAATTTCATTAGCATGAATTATACATGCTTCCGCGTCTTCCTGAGAAAAAGCCATGTCGGGTGTCATGTCCGGCAAGCCGTTCGGGTATCGTGTCGGGATATAAAATCTATCCAAAATACCTCCTGTCCGTTCTAAATCCTTCATTGATTTATAACACTCCATATCAATCTGCTTCAATCCATCGATCAGCATTTTTATGGAATGTCCCCACGGGTCGGCATCAACAAAATACCACAATGATTTTACGGCCTTTTCTCCAGCCTGCTGGGCATGAAAACATGAATGTGCAAACTTTCCGCTCCTGTTCAAAATCCTCGCGGTATCAAGATCGTCTTCAGCGGTAGTAAACCAGCGTTTGGCTTCATGAAAAAGTTTTTCAGTGCTCATAAATAACTTTTCCCTCCGAAAGAATTGTTTTAATGAACTTCCGGTGCGAAATATTCATTAATTCTTCGGGCGAATAAATTAGCATATCAACGCTACAGCCTTTTACAAGATTATGGATTTCTTCGAAGTCCTCAAATCTTTCAAAAAATCGTTTATCCGTTTTTAAAATAATCACAAGGTCAAGATCACTTTTTCGGGTCTGCGTACCACGTGCGCCGGATCCGAACAGAATGGCTCTTTCCACATTATTTTTTTTAAAAAGCGGCGTTAAAAGATCAGTGATTTTTTTAATATTGGTTATCTTCATGAGGGGACAAAGGGAACGTTCTTACCTTAGGACCTGTTCAAAAATTAAATGGACAAAATTGCGCTCAGATTTGAGTCAGATTTGATTGCAGCGGTTGAGTACCCCAAGGGCATTTGCTTCGCGGCATTTATCCCCCCTTGCGGGGGACAAAAACGCAGGCGTAGCAGCGTTACGTCGAGGATTTTGTGATTGAGTTGCTGCCAAAGATGGCCGTGATCATCGCTCGCGTTCGGTTCTGATGTCTGCGACAAAATCACCCCATTCTCTGCCGGCAAGACGTTTCCGCCATTCTCCGGCCTTGCTCAAGCGGCTGCCTTTTAACTAATCGCGCCTCACGATCCAATATGACCTTTATCTGTTCCTGGAGGCTTCTATGATTCGACGGTAGCTGATCGCAATCAAAAAAGCAAGTTGGAAAGCTGGCTAGCTTACCAACAGGCTGGCAACGGTGACCGCCCCGCCTGATCTGCTCCTTGAAAATAGGAACTACCGAATCGTTCGAACCTAGTACATTTGATTTCGAGTATTAGCCGAAGTGCATCAGAATTTCCGCGGTTCATGCTTATTCCCCGTAGATGATGCCGATGGACGCGTCGCCGGCTTCCTCATTCTCCTGAGTAGTTACTCTTTGGCAAGCGTGACCAGGCATGACGAGATTGTGATAGCCTCTTACTGAATTTTATTCCTAAGGGACGACGGAATACCGCTCATGACGTAATTTAAAAATGTTGGCAACGTATCCGGCCTTCTCACGCGTGGCCATCTGACATAACGGCCGGCCGCTCCTCACCTGACAGACCTATAAGGTCAAATATGGGTTTGAAGCCCAAGCTGGCCGTGGTCTTGCAATATCAGGACTGAGGACTGAGGACTGAGGACTGAGTGCTGAGGACTGTGGCTCGGAAGAGAGTTGTCGCCGCTGCTGCGTAGGTTGCCTTCTGTCGAGGTGTCTAAAGGAAGTTTTCTTGTGGCCATTGTTTCGTTGTTCATGATTCAAGCTCCGTGATGAGTTTACCGGTGAAACGATCAACACAAATCTATCTTTTATCAGAGTGTTATCATCCACTTGCAGAAGTAGTCAGTGGTTGCGGCGTCGCTCCGGCAAACCTCAGTCCTCAGCACTCAGTCCTTATACCGGCCGGGCCAGAGGTTGTCGATTATCGTAAGTTGCCTGGGGACGAACAATTACCGAGTTGGCGTACGCCCTCCATGTTTCCATTAATCCCGTATCAAGGTCGAACATGGGTTTGAAGCCCAAGCAAGCCGTGGCCTTGCTGATATCCGAGAAATTGCGCTGTACGTCGCCAAGTCGCTTTTCGCGAAGAATTATCTCAACCTTTTTCCCTGTTTCCTTCTGCACCAACTCCTTTATTCTGGCCGCAATCTCGCTTACCGTGGTTTCTTGATAGGTGGCGATTTGGAAGACTTCGCCGGCGGCGCTATTAGGACTGAGGACTGAGGACCACGGTGAGGACTGAGAGCTTAGTTTGGGGCGTGGGGATGTGGGGAGGCCGAGGGCTTTGAGGGTTAGGTGGATGGCGTTGCAGAGGTCTTCTATGTAGATGAAGTCTCTGGTTTGGGTGCCGTCGCCGTAGATTTCTAAAGGTTGGTCTTGGAGGGCGCAATTGAAAAATTTGGCAACCACGCTGGTTTTGTGGCTTGATCTGGGGCCGTAGACGTTGCCGAACCGCAGGGCTGCTGTTTTGATGCCGAATGTTTTGTAGTAGGCGTGGCAATATGCCTCGCCGGCCAGTTTGCTCGCGCCGTACGGGGATATGGGCTTGGGGAGCTTCTCCTCATGGATCGGTGGCTCCACTTCGCCAAGGGGCGCGCCGGACGACGCGAGGATAAACATCTCCACCTTGTTCTGACGACAGGCCTCAAGCATGTTGACCGTGCCGATTACGTTCGATTCACAATCAAAAAACGGGTCCTCTACCGAGGTAGGTACACCGGACTGGGCGGCGAGGTGGAGGACAGCGGCGGCGTTTTTGGTGGCGGCGAGGCAGTCGGCCTGGTTGCGGATGTCACCCACTAATAACTCAAGGACTAAGGTCAGGACTGAGGGATGAGTGCTGAGGACTGAGTGCTGAGGACTGAGTTCAGGACTGGGTGGCATCGCCAGGTTATAGGTTGTTCGATTATCCGTTTCTTCCTTTGTGAGAGTTCCGTGTTCGGTGAGCATGGATTTGAGGGCTTCTTTGCTCCCTACGGAGAGGTTGTCCAGAATACGGAATTGGGTGAAGCCTTTCTTCAGCATGAAATCGATGAAGTTTACGCCGATGAAGCCGCAACCGCCGGTTATTAATAGGACTGAGGACTGAGGGTCGAGGACTGAGGGTTTAGGACTGGGGGAAGGGCTGAGGACTGAGGACTGAGTATTGAGGACTGAGTGGTTTGAGAGTGCCATTATCAATTTCTCTTTTTGGTTTTAAAATTCATGAGAGCTTGGGAAGGGCTGTGATTAAGTTTAGGATTCAGGATTGAGTGCTGAGGACTGAGTGAGTTTAGGACTGTCACCCTCTCAGTCCTCAGTCCTTAGTCCTCAGTTCTTTGCCTTTTTTTGGGAGGACGGATCGGAGGCCACCAAGAATGCGAGCAACTTCAAGGGCCAAATTGTGCAAATTATCAAACTGTTTTTGGGTAACATATTCTACATCAAGCGCCACATAGAGTTGTGAGCGGACTTCGGCGCAGGATCCTTTTGCAATGACAACGAATTGATGAAATTCAGCCCGTCCACCCCTTTCAAATCCTTCTGCCAAATTGGACATGATGGAAACAGCCGCTCTCCGAATCTGATCGCGCAAACCGAAATCCTTTGAAAAGTCCCCTTCGCGGGTCAAGGTATAAATCTGTTTAGTCAACACCCGCGCCTTTTGCCAGGCGATCAAATCTTCAAAACGTTCAGCCCGTTCCATCCCTCTCAGTCCTCAGTCCTTACTTAGTCCTCAGTCCTTATTAACTCACTTCCAAGATATTCCTCTAAAAATCGCATCCCTATTAATCCTATCCTTATACGGTTCAAGAGTCATAAACATCTCTTCCAGGACTTCTTCGGTGAGAAAATGCGGTTTGAGGCCGAGTTCGAGGAGGCCGGTGTATTTCGGGTTGTAGTAGTGTTCTTCGGCCTCTTTGCGCGGGTTGTCGATGCTTTTTACCTGGACGTTATATCCCAGCTTATTGCCGACTGTTTGTACCTTTTCCGCCAACTCATTAACCGAGAAGGTCTCGGTGACCTGGTTGAAGATCCGCAGTTCGCCCGGTGCGGCCGGTTGGGTGGCGGCCAGATAGACGCACTGCAGGGTGTCCTTCAGGTTGAGGTATCCTCGGGTCTGGCCGCCCTTGCCGTACACGGTGAGGGGATAACCGGCAATGGCCTGGACGATGAAGCGGTTTACCACCGTGCCGAAGATCTCGTCATAATTAAAATGGGGCACGAGTCTGATGTCCTGGTCCGCCTCGGAGGTGGAAAGGCCATATACGGGGCCCTGCATAAGATCGCTCACCCGCAGATTCCACATCCGCACATAGAACCAGAGGAGATCGGTATCCTGGATCTTGCTGGTGTGGTAGAGCGAGCTGGCCTGCCGGGGGAAAAGGAACTTGTCCTTGCGGCCGTTATGGCCGATCTCGATCCAGCCCTCCTCGATATCGATATTCGGGGTGCCGTATTCGCCCATGGTTCCCAGTTTGATGATATGGCAGTCGGGGTTGGTCTCTTTGACCGCGTAGGCGATATTGAGGGTACCGATGAGGTTGTTTTGGAGGGTAAATGTAGCCTTGTTCCGGTCGAGCATGGAATATGGGGCCGAGGGCTGCTCGGCAAAATGAATGACCACCTTCGGGCCATACTTCCGAAACACGGAAAGCAGAAACCCATAATCGGTCACATCACCGATGTGGACGGTTATGGCCTGACCACTTAGCAATTTCCACATTTTTACCCTCTGAATCAGATTGGGCACCGGAATCAAGGGCTCGCTGTCAAGCTCCTGGGCGGCGTTGCGGCGGAAGTAATTGTCCACCGCGATCACCTCATGCCCCCGTCCGGCAAAATACATGGCCGTCGGCCACCCCAGATACCCATCTCCCCCAAGCACCAACACCCTCATCTCCTCACTCCTCAGTCCTCAGTCCTTACTCCTCCCTTCCCCTTCAATTAACCCTAGCCTCCAAATAGCGATATTTCGGTTCATTCCCGACCTTTTCCTGGTTGTCCCAGCGCAGCAGGTCGGAATCGGTCAGGATACGGTTCTTGACCAGATACTTCTTGATCGCGGGAATAGTCATGGTACGTTCCGTCTTGGAGATATAGGGTCTTTCCACCTGATGGGAGAGGATCTCGGGATATGAATAGACCTTACCGTTACCGTTGTTCCGGTGGAAGGCCGGGGGGATGACGAACATGTCGGGGAGTTCCATGGCGCGCGGGATTTCTTCCTCGGTCATCAGTTCTTCGTAGAGTTTTTCGCCGGGCTTGGCACCGATGAACTCAATGGGGATCTGTTCGGGCTCGTAGCCATGGAGCGGAGCCAGCAGTTCGATCATTGCCTTGGCCAGGTCGACGATGCGCACGACCGGCATCTTGGTCACCATCACCTCACCGCCCAGACCGATCATCCCACTCTTGAGCACAAGTTGGGCTGCCGCTTCCACCGTCATGATGAAACGGGTCATGTCCGCATGGGTGACGGTGACCGGGCCGCCTTGTTTGATCTGCCGTTCGAAGATGGGAACCACCGAGCCGTTTGACCCGAGAACATTGCCGAACCGGGTGCTGAAGAAAATCCGTTCCTTGTGCTTCCCGCCGTTTTGGAGACTTGCGGCGGTGACTACCCGTTCGGCAAGGAGTTTGGATGTGCCCATCACGTTTGTAGGGTTCACCGCCTTGTCGCTGCTCGTATAGATCACTCGTTTTATCCCGGCGCCTATGGCGGCTCGCAGAACGTTTTGGGTGCCGATGACGTTGGTTCGAACGGCATCGAAGGGATTGGCTTCGCACAAACATACATGCTTGTACGCCGCCAGGTGGAAGACCATGTCGACCCCGACCATGGCTTCCTGGAGCTTGCCGTGATCTCTGATGTCGCCGAGGATCGGGACGCATTCGATCTCAGGGCCGCAGGCATTCATCTGGAAAAAGAGGCCTGATTCGTTGTTGTCAAAGAGTTTGATGGTGGCGGGTCCGAGTTGCGCGAGTTGCCGAAAGACTTCCGAGCCGACCGTGCCCACTGATCCGGTGACGAGAATGTTCTTTCCTTGAAAAAAATTGTCATAATCCGTGATAGCGGTATCTGCTTGGTACATGGTTGATTCGCTCCTTTTGCGATAAGGTTTTTGGCGAATTGGCACGCATGACGACCTTGTGCTGCCGCCAGTGTATTGGTCGTAGAATTTAAGGTTAAAAGAGTCTGCTGGTTATCGATGACAAGAGGGGCGCATTAAGACTTGCCGCGTCCCAGAGGAAAAAAATAATGTAACTACTAGGTGGATAGGCGGTCTGATTTCATCTTGGACGTTCCTGGCAAAGACATTCTTGAAAAAAACTCCGCCATTATTAGTGGTCGAGGTGTGGTCCCATAGGCTAGAAACCCTTGACGGGTGTAAAATTTACCCAATAGGCCGAACCGTTGTGGATTACCTGGAATAACTCTAGCTAGCTAGAGATCCTCTCCGCAGTGCTTACGAATATCGCATGATGTCAAAGGGGTTGAACCTGGTCCAGGTCGATTTCCACCTTTATTGCCTGGCCGATGGCCTGAACCCTCAGGATGAGCTTGGCCCTGCCGCCTTTCGCGGGTTTCTCGACAATGCCTTCGATGCCGGCAAAGGGGCCGTAAGCGATACGCACCCTCTGGCCTTGGCCGGCGAAATCGGAAAGCTCCAATCGTTCAATCCGCCCGGTCACCGCGGCGATGTTTTTCAGTTCATGATGCAAGGTTTCCTGGTCCCTCACCTCGATCACCCTGGCGATCCGGCCGGTCGATACGGCCTCGTAGCGCTCCCGCCCGTTCCCCTGAAAGAACAGATAGCCGGTAAAGATGGGCATGATCGACATCCGTAGCCCGTTGCGGTTCTTTTGCGGCCTTGAAACCAGCGGCAAGTAGTAATCGATGTTGTGCCGCCTCAGGTCCCAGGCCAGGGCCTTTTCCTGGCGACTCTTGGTGTGTGCCACCCACCAGGGCCGGTCCGGTTCGGGAAGAAGCTCGAAGAGCTGGTCGCGACTGCTTGACGGCGGATTGTCTGTGAGTTTGAGGGTCATTTTTTTTAAAAAGCCAAGTTAGAAGTTAGGAGTGGGACGTATTTTTGTTGCTGGGGGCTAGGGGGCTTTGCCGGCTTCGATTTTGGAGTAAAGCTAGAGGGCATTTTTCTATCTCTCTGGTCGATTCGTGGAGTCTCCCGAAGGCAGGCCGTTCGAGGTAGGCTAAGTTGCGCAAACCTCCCGCCCTCAGCTCCTTACTCCTCACTCCTCACTTCTCCCCCTCTGGGCAAACTTCGTCCCTTTGGGGGGCACCCGGTTTTTCCCCGAGCACCGTCCGCAGTCGAGCATAAAAGCGAGAGGCAGCCTATAAGCCCACCCCGATGTGCGCCGAAGGCCGGCAAACCCCCCGCCCTCAGCTCCTAACTCCTAACTCCTCACTTCTCACTTCTCACTTCTCACTTCTCACTTCTCCTCATCAATAATGCACTAGGCTGCCTTCCTTCCGGGCTTGGCGTAGGCCGAAGGCAAAGGCGATAAGGCCCAAGGGAAAGAGGACGAGGGCGAACAGGGTGAGGGCTTTGGCCTGACTGTTCACCGCCGCTAGGCCGACGCCGTTTAACATGATCTGACGCATGGCCTCGAGCGCATGGGTGATAGGCAGCAGGAAAGAAAACGGCTCGATCCAACCGGGAAGCACGTTCACCGGATAGAGCACGCCGCCTAAGAGCCCCGAGGCCGTTCCCACCAACCAGGCAATCGGGCTTCCCTGTTTGAACACGATGATAAAGGCGGCCGAGGTCATTCCGATGCCGATAAAACTGATGATGGTGAGGGCGAGGATCACCACCACGGCCATTAGGCCCGACAGGGTGATCGTGAGTTTCAAACCGAAGAGCAGGACGCCCGCTCCGAGATAGAGCAGGACCCGCAGAGAGGTTTGTAGAAAGCTGTACAGGCACGAGGACATGAGGATGGTCGACACCGAGGTCGGGGTGACGAGCAGCGCCTCCAGGGTCCCGAGCACCTGGGCCTGTCGGATTTCCGAGGCAAATCCGCTCAGGGAAACGGTAAGATAGTCCGTTGTCGCAACCCCGATCAGGACAAAGGCGAAGTAGTCGCCCCCATAAGGTGCGAGCTGATTGGCCATTCCTCTTCCCACCAGTCTCGACAGAAAATAAAAGGTCAGGGTCGAGATCAGGATGCCGACAATCTGGATGGCGAAAGAAGTCCGATAGCTCAGCGCGGTCAGGAAATCCCGCCGCAAGAATGCCAGGGGTTTGCTCAATATCGCTGTCATGCTGCTTCAGACCTCACTACTTCGTCATCTCCGGCCCTGGTCTCCATTTTTCGTTGGCGGTGAACCTGGTGAAAACGTCTTCCAGCTCGACCCCTTTGGGGCTGCAGGCGAATACCTTGCCGCCGGCCGCTGCGAGATTCTTCAGCAGGGGTGGAATTTCGGTCTCCGTGGCCTGGATCTCAACCTCCAAGTAGCCGTTGTTACGCACCAGAGCGCTAGGCGGGTAGCCCAGCCCCCCGAGCAGATCCGCGCCCAGATGATCGGTCTGCAACCGGTATTGGCTTGCAACATCCACCAAACAACGGAGTTCGTCGAGCCAGCCGCACGCCGCCACCCGACCTTGGTGGATGAAGGCGAGGCGGTCGCAGATCTCCTCGGCCTCGCGCAGGTTGTGCGTACACCAGATCACGGTGCGGCCTTGCTCCTGCACCAGCGTGCTGGTGACCAGTCGGCGGAGATCGGCCGCGGCGATCGGATCGAAGCTCCGGGTGGCCTCATCCATCAGGAGCACCTGCGGGTCGGTAAGCAGGGCCCGGGCTACGGCGAGCCGTTGCTGTTGCCCGGTGGAGTATTTCATAAATTGCGTGTCAGCCTTTTCCGTGAGATCGAGCAGGGTCAGGACCTTTTGTATCCGTTCCTTACGATCGCGGCCGGTAAGCCCGTGCAAAGTGGCGAAAAACCTCAGATTCTCGGAGCCGGTAAGCCGCCAGTAGAAGCTGCGTTCGCTCGTGTTCACCAGCCCGATCAAACGACGTACAGCCGGGCCCTCGGAAGCGACATCATGGCCGCAAAGTTTTACGACGCCGGTGTCGGGTAGGATCAGGGTAGCCAGAATCTTGATCAGGGTGGTTTTCCCCGCCCCGTTCGGGCCGAGCAGCCCGAAGACCTCGCCCTCACGCACCGCAAACGAGACCTCGGACAAGGCCTGCACCCTGGTTCCCGGCCGCCGCCGCAAGAGATCCCGCCAGCCCCGATGGACAAAGGCCTTGCTGACCGAACAAAGCTCGATTG
>CAZDYX010000021.1:9663-10414 GCA_964509775.1 uncultured Desulfobulbia bacterium
TTTCGCTTCTTGGCCCTATAAGGCGAATTCTCGTATAGGTCTGGTCTCTTCTCATAGCCCCTCGGCTCCCCTTCTCCCTTCTGCCTTCTAACTCCTCACTTCTCCCTTCTAACTTCTAACTTGATTCAAAATCGCGCCCAGCATCTTGGCGTTGGCCTCGGCAAGCAGGCCGGTAGCCTGATTCAGGGTCTTCACCGACACGTCGCCGGCCTTGACTACCAGTACCACGCCGTCGGCCAGTGAGGTCAAGGCGTTCAGACTCGCGGTTTCAAGCACGGGCGGCGCATCGAGAATCACCACATCGAAGCGTTGTTTCAGGGTGTCCAGGATATTGGAGAGCAGCGCGAAGTTGATCATGTTTTCCTGGCCGAGATAGCCGGTAGGGCCGGCCGGCATCAGGAATACGTTCTGTTCCTTGGTGGCCCGGACCTCGGCGAGAATCCGTTCGGTTAGGAGTTTGCTCGCGCTGGTTCGGCTCAACCGGGCGATGATCCCTGCATAGTCTTCGCCGAAATAGATCCGTTCTTCCTCATAGGGGCGCACTGTGCCGGGTTTGAAGGTGAAGGCCCCGTGGCGCCAACTGAAGAGTTTCTGAAGCTGTTCCTCCATTTGGAGCTTCAGCGGCCCATGCAGCCGGTCACGGGAGACATACCCGGCATTGACCAGGATGTAGCCCAGGGGCTGGCCGGTCCGCTGGTTCCGTTCCAGGGCCTCAGTGAGTTGGCCCTCGGTGAGGAAGCTACCTCGGAGG
>CAZDYX010000021.1:10424-21063 GCA_964509775.1 uncultured Desulfobulbia bacterium
CATGGTGCCGAGTCGGTTTTCGATGGGGGCCTCGCTATTCTCGAGATGGAGTAACTGTCCTCCCTGGAACACGGCGTTCATGCTTTGGTGGGTATTGGTGATCGTGAGCTGACCGCTTTGTTTGCGAAGACCGATCAGGGCGAAAAGGTCGCTCACCGTGCAGTCGGCGAGGCTGCCGTCGTCGATCCGTTGGTTGAGGATTCCGGCCATGACGGTTGCGAGCCCGGATTTGTTTTCTAGCTCAAAGACGTGGTGCAGGGCGGGCCGATGAAGATCGCAATCGATCGCGAGAACCCGCAAACCGGCGCGCCCGATGGTCGCGGCGAGACATCCGGTGACCGTGGTTTTGCCCTCGCCAATGCCGGCGCTTTCAAGAAGCAGAATTTGACCAGGCATGCCGGGTTGGGTGAAGTAGATTTTGGCGGGCAATCTGGCGGCAAGGTCGTAGTAAGCCGGATAGGTTACGGAGCCCTGACTTCGTCGGCCGGATTCGCTCGGAAGAAGCAGGGTAGGGGACTTGCTTCTGGCAAGTCGTTTTTCGAACGGAATACTGCCGAGTACCAGGAGTCCCAGTCGGCGTTGCACATCCTCTTGAGTCTTTACGGTGTTGTCCATGTATTCTAAAAAGAATGCGAAGCCCGTACCCATGAAAACGCCGAGCACCATGGCAAGCAGGATGTTCAAAAAGGGGCGCGGCTTGGCAGGGAAGAGCGGGGTCTGCGCCGCCTCGACGACGCGGACATTGTTGCTGTCGAAAACGCTCAGGAGCCCGATTTGCTTCGCCTGCTCGAGCAGGATGTCGTAGAGCTTCTGGTTGCTTTCCGCTTCCCGCTGAAGCACGCCATAATCGATCAATTTTTCCTGAAGCGCCAAGGCCTCGGCCTTTTGCGCCTCAAGCTCGTTTCGTAACGCGGTTTCCACTGAAAACGCCCGGTTCCGGTTGCTCTTGACCACACGCCGCAACCGTTCCACCTCGGCCTTGATCTCCTGCTCCACCTGGCCGATGCGGCTAACGATTTCGATCATCTTGGGATGAGCGGGGCCGTAGGTGGCAGCCAACTCCGATTTCTGGCTATTGAGCTGCGCCAGTTGGCCGCGCAGACTACGGATGCTCTCGTCCTGCGAGATTTCGGGCAAGGCGAGAACATTGTTTTCCTCGGTGGCCATTCGCTGGAGCTCGGAAAGGGTTGCCTGATTGGTTTCCTGTTCGGCCGTGGCCTTGGTGAATGCGGAACTAAGCTCGGCCAATCTTTGGGTGACGATGCTTTGACGCTCACTTAAGGTGACGATGTCGTTTTTTCGCTGATAGGCTTGTAGGGCCTGTTGAGAGGCTTCGACCTTGGCCCGTTGTTTTTCGAGTTCGGATTCGAGCCAGCGCAGTCGCTGTTGCGCATCCTCGTGTCCCCGGTTCGTGGTGAAGGTGACGAACGCCCGGGCGTGTGCGTCCGCGATTTCTGCGGCCCGTTCCGGCGAACTGTCGGAAAAACTGACGTTCACGAGCCTCGTCCCCCGGACCGGGGTAATCGAGAGTTTGGATAGATAGACGTCTGTGAGCAGTGAGTCGCGAGCGATCTCATCCAGAGACTGCTCTTGTTGAGCCACCAAAGGGGCGTCTTGCTGTTTGGTCTGATGGAGTGTGGCGAGAAGCTTCGAAATCAGCTCTCCCACGAAGCCCGGCTCGGCGTCGGTCGTTGCGGGGCTAGGTAGTAGCGCGGCACCGAGGTCGAATTCCTTGATCACTCGACTGGCGAGTTCCCGGCTCTGGAGAAGAAAGTACTGGGTCTGAAAATAATCCTCGACCTCGTCGTTTCGTCCGACCCGCTGCTGCGTCATCCCCAGCAGGGGGACGGAGGGGGGCTCGATAATTATTTTCGCCGTGGCCTGATATTCGGACTGCGCCATAAAGGAAAAAACGGCAACGGTTCCCACTAGGAACACGAAAAAGAGGATCACCACCCATTTGCGGCGTCTGAGCACCGCAAAATAATCACTCAAGTGGATGGCCGGAGGATATAAAGGCTGATTCACATCTGACCTGGAATTCATAACACCTCCCTCGCCCGTCGGCGCCGCGATGACGAGGCCACATCAAGAAAGTTTTCCCCGTCGGTCAAGGAAGCAATCTCACTTTGCCGGTCGAAGCAGACGGCCACCCCATCCATTCCGACCCGTACCACTTGGCCTTTGAAGATCACCCCGGTCTTATCGGGCATCTGTCGTCGGCCCTCCCTTGCGGGGAGAACGACACAGGCGGTCACCGGAGCACCTACTACCAGTGGTTCGTTGGTAAAGAAAAAGGCGCCGTCGGCCGAGATATCACGGGTAATGACCGTCACCTTTCGTCCATTTTTAGGACCGTTCGGCATCAGCCATGCGGGCAATCGAAGGTCAAAGCGCTGCAGTTTTCGACGTTCTGGCTCAGGCGGAGACCCCATTTCAGCGGATTCCTTTTTTATTTTCTAAGAAGCACAACGTTTACGTCAGCTTGGGGAAATTATCCGACCAATATATAAGTGAAGTTATTATGATATGATCAATCGACAGAACTACGTATTTTGTTCGTAGGAGGTACGATTAAACCTCCGAGTTGCATACAGCAACAGGCATTTTGTTCGTAGGTCGAATACGATAAGCTACGTATTTACTTGGAGGGTGAGAAGGGAAGATTCGGTTGACAGTTGTAAGAGAGGCAAGAATTTACGTTTGAATCCATTGGCCTACGGCCGCTTGGTCGACGCGAGCTGGTCGAAGCCGTTAGATGTTCCGAGAGCGACTCTCTCTGGGCGATTTTTAGGGGCGAGTCAAGGTTATCGGAGGCCACAAATGGCCAGATATTGCATTCATCCGGCTTCATCCATCGGCGGAAACGTCTTAAGTCCTTCCGCGTGGGCGGCTTGGGCGAGTCTGTCATCGAAACAGGCAAACACGAAACGATCCGGAAGTCTTTCCTGAACAACCATGGCCGAGGCGAGATGGATGGCGTCAAAACCCCTTAATGGATATCCCTCAACCACTTGATCGATGTATCCATTCAGTTCGTCGTTGACCTCCACACGGATGAAGCTTTCCCAGTCCCGGTGAAAGGAGTCTACAATTTCCCGGAGTAACGCGTCTGGAAGCCCTGCCTCCCGTTTTTTGCGCTGTATGGAAGCCATGGCTTCGGCGTAAGCAACGAAAGATGTAACGATTTGGTCGGCCGATCGCCATGTTGCGAGGAGTTCATCGGAAAAAAGCTCCCGGAAGTACCGTTTCACCAGGGCACTCGTGTCGAGATAGAGAATCATTACCTTGTCACCGTCGATCCTCAATCACCATGTCCGAAACAGGTTTCCCCGGGACCTCTATTGTCGAGAGCTGTTCTTTCTGGATGCTGCGGCTCGGTAATACGATCAACCCTTTCTTAACCAGAGGTTCAAGGGCTGCGCGAATGGACTTATCCCCTTGATTTTCTTTCACGATGCGAGCAACAGGCCGCCCTCTTTCGGTGATCAGGATTTCTTCCCCAGCCTTTACCTTGGTTAGAAGCCGGCTAAGGTTGTTCTTGATATCCTTGATTCCTGCACTGATCATGGCATTCCGCTCCTCTGGTAGCTACTTTTAAAATTATAGTAGCCACTTTCGTTTCTACGGTCAAGCATTTTCTAGGGCCAGTGTCGCGAAGGGGTGATCCGCCGGGTGTTTCGAGTCACAGCAATCCTCGCCCGCCAACCGTAAACCACACGATTTTATAAATACTTCGCGGCCCAGAGCATCGCCTGAACTCGGCTCTTGACCTTTATCTTGGCGTAGATGTTACAGAGGTGGGTTCGTACCGTGTGGGGGCTGATGGCGAGTTGCTCGGCGATTTCGTCGTTGGTCTTGCCGCCGGCAAGTATGTTCAAGACTTCTCGTTCGCGGCCGCTGAGCACGTGGTCCGAAGTCCTTTCGGGCTCGCTGGGGGCCATACCGCCCGACTGAAGGGCCTTGCTCAAGGTTTCCCGAGAGTACCACATCTCTCCACGGAGTACCGCCTGAATGCCATTGACCAAGACCTGCAAGGGATCGTCCTCGTAGAAGAGGCCCCGGATGCCGGCACCGATGGCTCGGCGTTCCACCCCCAGATTGCGACCGACATTCCATAACATCACCAAGTGGCGGGTGGCATCGGGTGGAGCAGCAGTGAATCGCTCGATCGGCTCGCCCGGTCCCAGATCGCTGAAGTCAATAATGGCTAGTGAGGTCGGGGCGTTGGGTGCTGCGGCGAAGATCGCAGCCTCGTAGACTGGAGAACACAGGGTTTTCAGACCGGTTTCCCGGGTAAGGAAATGGGCCATCATTTCGTTTTGCAGCCGACGACGGCCGATGATACGGATGCTGGTGGATGAATTGGGGTTCAAGGCATCCTTGAAGAATAATTAAGTTGTTTTGGACAATGCCAGCCTCACCCCGGTTCCGGAGCGAGGTGTCGGAGGTGAGTTCCACAAACTGTGTATTATTTTTTGTGTACCATAGGCTCGATCGTAAATACTACTACGACCAAGGTAAATGCAATAAGAAAAAAATCGTATTTTTTTTACTATTTTTTATTGCGTTTAGCCACAAAAAAAGTATGCCTGTGAAAAATAGATTGTGGCCAGAAACCGCGTCTAAATCGATAGGATTATAGGGCTTAATGATAGTTAGATTTCCATCCCCACGGGGTCCATAAGGATCGGGACTGGATAATCTGTTTTCTTTTTGTCGCTTCTGTCTTGGCTGGGTTGCGGCTGGCGATCTAGCGTTTTAGTTGCCCTTTGCTTAGACTTGGAGAAGCAGGGAAACGACGAAAAAAATGGGGGGGTTAGAGGGCTGTTTTTCTCCAGTATAAATATGTTTTGGAACCGATTTTTGAGCGGGACTTTGCCGTCCACAGCTACGGAATGGAAAGGGCAGGGGCAAAAAAGGCAATCATCTACCAATCGAATACCAAACCCCTGACCAAAAGAAAAGGGGTTATCACCCTACGATGATAACCCCTTCAAAGCATTAAGAAAAATTGGTCGGGACGAGAGGATTTGAACCTCCGGCCCCCTGAACCCCATTCAGGTGCGCTACCAGACTGCGCTACGTCCCGACAACGTTAGGTTAATTTATTAAATCCAAGTGCATCTCCTTCTAGCATGTTTGGCGATGGCCTGTCAAGACCATCGTAGAGGACTAGAAATTACTTGAGAAATTCCATGATATCTTTAAGTTCTTGCTTGATTTCCTGGAGCAACTCTTTTTCGCCCAATATTTTTTTCCCTTTTTGGACAAGAAACTTTTTTGCTCCGGGTATAGTGAACTTATCCTCATACAGGAGCTTCTTTATTGTTAAAATATTTTCAACATCAATATGTCGGTAGAGGCGTTGCTTTGATGAGCCCCGGATAGGTCGAATAATCTTAAATTCGGATTCCCAGTAGCGCAAAACATGGGGCGCTATACCGGTTATTTCGCCGACCTCTCCAATCTTGAAATACATCTTGTCAGGGATGTTGTTCACGTCTTCTTCTGATAAGCCATGCGATCATAATAGTAACTACTCAGGTTGTTTAGTCTGTAGTCTATTAGGGGTAGAGCAACGAACGTACCAGACACGAATAGGATCTCATCATCAAGTTCAAATGCTCTGAACTTAGCGTAATTTCGAATTTTTCTTCTTTACCTATTCACCTTAACACCTACAGACTATCAACCTGAGTAGTTACTCATAATATAGCGTTTACATCAGTTATTGGCCCAGGAAAATCCCTTTGCGTATTATTTGTTGATCTTCAAAAAAATTATAAAAATCAAATTGTCAATTCGTAAAGCTAACGCTCATGATCAGCGATCACCCCCAGATCATGAAATGGAATTCAGAAGTCAGGAGTCAGAATTCAGAATCAGAAATAGAGAGCCTCGCGAATCCCCTCCTGGCTCCTGAATTCTGAATTCTGGATTCTTCATTTTCATATAAACCGCTCAGACCCCAATTTTCTTCAAGGCAGCCGGTTACCCCCTTTCATGGTTGTTGATCCATTGTCGCAAGGTCTTGCTTGCCTTAAAGGTTACCACCTGTCGTTCCGTGATTTCCAGCGACTCACCGGTTTGGGGATTCCGGCCCCTTCTTGATGCCTTATTTTTTACCGAAAAGGTCCCGAATTGAACAAGCTTGATTGATTCGCCCGCAAGCACCCATTTCTTAAGGCAGGAAAAGATTTCATCCACCAAGAGAGCAGCGCTCCGTTGGGAAAATCCCAATTTTTGATTGATGGCCTTGGCCAAATCCCTGCGGGTGAGGTTGGGTTTTCGCATATCACTATTCCTCCCGCAATTGTCCCCCAAAGCGGGAGATAATAAGTTCGGTAATCCGGTTATGGGTCTCACTCACGGTCTTTTCATCCAGGGTCTGGGTGGCTGAGCGAAAACCAAGAGAAAAGGCTACACTCTTATGCCCTGGTTCAATGGATTTTCCCTGATAAACATCGAAGATCTCCGCCTTTTCAAGGAGTGGTCCGCCATTGGCCTGGATGGTATCTAGGATTTCTCCTGCGGCCACATTCTCTTTTACCACCACCGAGAGATCTCGGTTAACGGCGGGAAATCGCGGCAACGATCTAAAGGATTTTGTTACGCGCCCTGCCTGAAGGATTTCGTTTAGGCAGAGATCGAAAATATAGACATCCTGTTTTATTCCGAAATTTCTTACTGCCTGGGTTTTGATCCTGCCGAAAACCCCCACCTCCTTATCGCCGGAAAAAATGCGCACTGTGCTGGATGATTCCACATAGGGAAGATCAGACTCTGCGGCGACAAAGGTGACCTCGGCCAGGCCAAGTTCGGTTACGAGAATCTCCATTGCCCCCTTGATATCAAAGAGGTCAACGTCTTGTTCTCCTCCGTAATGAAGCATGAGCGAACGGGACATCCGTTGGCCGCTCATTACTCCGGCCAAGTGGAAAACTTCTGTCGGTTGAGGTTGTCCGGCCTTGGGGTGAAAGACCTTTCCGATCTCGAAAAGTTTGATGTTTACCTGTTGGCGATTGATATTTCGTTTCGCATTTTCCAATAATCCCAAGATCATTGTAGTGCGCAGGAGGTTCTGGTCATCGGAAAGGGGATTCAAAAGACGGACGCAAGATCGTAATGAATGGTCCGGAGCAAGAAGAAGCTGGTCAAAACCCTGTTCGGCAACAAAACTATAGTTTATAGCCTCATAGAACCCAAGGCTCGTCATAATATAACGTGTTTTTTTCTGTAGTTCCTGTAACGCATCCTGCTCGGGAAAGTTCATGGGAACCAGGGGCAATGAGGTGGGGATGTCGTTGTATCCGATCAACCTGGCCACCTCTTCGATAAGGTCAATCTCGCGCAAGAGGTCCACCCTGAAACTTGGCGGACGAACCAAAAGGGAGTTCCCCTCCATATTTTCTATATCGACATGAATACTGTTAAGGACTTGGACAATGGTCTCTTTCGTGAGATTTGTGCCCAAAAGGTCGTTGGTGCGCTCCAGGCGAAATTCTATCGCGGGAAAAGAAATGGGTGCCGGATATTCATCCTTTTCTGCGCCTACTGGTGTCGCCCCGGTAAGTTCAAGCAGGAGTTGCACGGCCCGGCGTAATGCCTTGGGTACCCCTTGAGGATCCGTTCCCCGCTCAAAACGGTAGGATGCCTCGGTGCTGAGTTTAAGCCGGCGTCCGGTACGACGGATGCTTATGGGATTAAAATAGGCGCTTTCAAGAAGAACCTCTCTGGTGGCGAGGGTTACCTCGGTGTCTTGTCCACCCATAATCCCGGCTATGGCAATCGGTTTTTCGGCATCACAGATGAGAAGCATTTCCGGGTCAAGGGATCTTTTTATTCCATCAAGGGTGGTAATCAACTCACCCCCCTTTGGTCTTCTTACCACAATGGCCTGACCGGCCAGTTTTGCATAATCAAAGGCGTGCAGGGGCTGGCCGTATTCCATGAGGACAAGATTCGTAATATCGACCACATTATTAATGGGCCGGATCCCAATTGCCCGTAATCGGTTTTGCAACCAGAGGGGGGAGGGACCGACCTGCACATTGGTGAGGAGTTGGCCGGTATAACGCGGACAGTCGTCCTTGGCGATTATATGCACGGAAAAGGGTGATATCTCAGTGGAGGAAATCAGGTCGGGTTGTTTAAGGTGCAGTTTTCTGTGGCAGACGGCGGCCACCTCCCGGGCGATACCGATTACGCTCGCGCAGTCTGGCCGGTTAGGGGTAAGGTCAACCTCGAAAACAATATCGGTAAGGGCAAGGGCCTCGGAAAGGGGTTGGCCGATGGTGAGGTTCAAGGGCAGGTCCATGATGCCGGCATGGTCATCACTGATCCCCAGTTCCTGCTCGGAACAGAGCATCCCTGCGGAGGGTACGCCCGTGATAACGGTATCAATAACTGTGACCCCGTTCGGGAGAATGGTTCCTGGCAATGCCAAGGCCGAAAACATGCCGATTCTGACATTGGGGGCGCCACAAATCACCTGACATCCGCCCGTTCCATAAGCCACCTCGCAGACCAAGAGCTTGGGGTTTTGGGGATGAGAATGGAGGGCGAGGACCATTGCGACCTTAATATCCCTTAATCCCTCATGGATAGGGGTGATCGAGTCCACCTCCAGGCCTCTCATGGTAAGGGCATTGGCAAGTTCGTCGGCGGAAAGGGGAACCTCGATATATTCTTTTAGCCAGTTGAGGGTAAATTTCATGTCTTTTATATGAAAATGAAAAATCCAGAATTCAGAATTCAGGAGCCAGGAGGGGATTCGCGAGACTCTCTATTTCTGATTCTGAATTTTGACTCCTGACTCCTGGATTCCATTTTTATTCAAAATTGGGCGAGAAAACGGAGATCATTTTCGTAAAACAACCGAATATCGTCGATACCATACCGTAACATCGTAATCCGTTCTATCCCTATGCCAAAAGCAAATCCCGTATACTCTTCCGGATCGTATCCCACCATCTTAAACACCTCGGGATCGATGAGTCCTGCACCTAAGATTTCCAGCCACCCGGTGTTCTTACAGACGCGGCAACCCTTGCCCCGGCAAATGACACACGAAATATCAACCTCGGCGCTCGGTTCGGTGAAAGGGAAAAAGCTCGGTCGAAAACGAAGTGCTATATCATCGGCAAAGATCTTCTGGGCGAAAAGGGCGAGCAGACCTTTGAGATCGGCGAAGGAAACCTTTCTGTCCACCAGAAAGCCCTCTACCTGATGAAACATCGGGGTATGGGTAATATCCGAGTCGCAGCGGTACACCTTGCCCGGCGCAATCATCCGTAAAGGCGGCCTCCTGGTTTCCATGGTCCTGATCTGGATGGGGGAGGTATGGGTGCGTAACAGCACCCCGTCGCTAAGGTAAAAGGTGTCATGCATGTCTCGGGCCGGATGGTGTTGAGGGATATTTAATGCCTCAAAATTATAGAAGTCAAGCTCCACATCCGGTCCTTCTGCGACCGAAAAGCCCAAGCCAACAAAGACCGCACAGACCTCTTCCAGGGTCTGGGTGATCGGATGCAGTTTTCCCAGCGGGAAGGCCCGGCCGGGGAGGCTGCGATCAAGGAAACTCTCCCCTCGTCCCCGGTCATCCTTGGCATTGGTAAGGATGACCTTTTTATGCTCAAAGCCCGCCTCAATTTCCTGACGTGCCTGATTCGCCAGTTTGCCGAATCTAGGCCGATCTGTTGCCGGGGTCTGGCCGATCTGCCGTAACAGAGCGGTAAAAAGTCCCTTGCGGCCCAGGTATTTGACCCGGAACTCTTCCAGTTCACCTTCATCCTTGACAGCCAAAAGGTCTTCGCCGGCATTTGTTTTGATGCGAAGGATTTCTTCTTCCATGGTGGATGGCTGGCAGATTATGGACCCAACGGTCATGCGGCGATGTTTTGAGAGGCAACTTGCACCAATTGAGAAAATGCAGTGGGATCAAGGAGAGCAAGATTGGCAAGCACCTTACGATCCAGTTCCACCGCTGCTTTTTTCAGGCCACCCATGAACTCGCTGTACGACATGCCGTTCATCCGAGCGCCGGCACCGATTCGCACAATCCAAAGTTGCCTAAAATCACGCTTGCGCTGGCGGCGGTCTCGGTAAGCATAGCAGAGGGCCCGGTCCACCGCCTCGATGGCAGTACGATAGAGGCGACTTCTTGCCCCCACGTAACCCTTCGCCAGTTTTAAAATCTTATTTCTTCTGCGGCGGGCCTTAAACCCGCGTGTAACTCTGGGCATCTTTTACTCCTTAGAATTAAAGATAAGGTATTATCCTCTTTATTGCTTTCAGGTTGGTATCATCAACCAGCCCTGATTTCCTTAAGTTGCGTTTCCGTTTGGTGCTCTTTTTGGTCAGGATATGACTTGCATTTGCCTTGCTCCGTAATACCTTGCCGGTACCGGTTATTTTAAAGCGTTTTGCAGCGCCTCTGTTGGTTTTCATCTTTGGCATCTGTGACGTTCTCCTTCAATAAAAAAATGAATTACCTGCATTATGGTATGTAGCTAACGTTCATGATCAGAGATCACCCCCAGATCATGAAAAGGAATTCAGGAGTCAGGAGTCAGAATACAGAAGTAAAGACAAGATGGGCATGTTTAGGGCAAATTCTGACTCCTGACTCCTGACT